>JBGTIE010000565.1:0-5138 GCA_041745855.1 Lysobacterales bacterium
ATCTTGTAGCCGTTCAGATGCAGGATCGGCAGCACCGCGCCGTCGCGCGCCGGGTTCAGGAACTTGTTGGAATGCCAACTGGCCGCCAGCGCGCCAGTCTCGGCCTCGCCGTCCCCGATAACGCAGGCGACGATCAGGTCGGGGTTGTCGAATGCCGCTCCGTAGGCGTGGGCCAGGGAGTAACCCAGTTCGCCACCTTCGTGGATGGATCCCGGCACCTCGGGCGACACATGGCTGGCGATGCCGTGCGGCCAGGAGAACTGCCGGAACAAGCGCCGCATTCCGCTGTGGTTGCGCTCAATGGCCGGGTAGCGCTCGGTGTACGAGCCTTCCAGATAGCTGTGCGCCACGATGCCGGGCCCACCGTGGCCCGGGCCCATGATGTAGATCATGTTCAGGTCGTGGACCTTGATCAAGCGATTCAGGTGCACGTAGACCAGTGTCAGGCCGGGCGTGGTGCCCCAATGGCCCAACAGGCGCGGCTTGATGTCCGTCAACGCGAGCGGGCGCCGCAGCAGCGGATTGTCCTGCAGGTAGATCTGGCCGACCGACAGGTAGTTGGCTGCGCGCCAGTAGGCGTCGATCTTCTGCAGCGCGTCAGCGGTCAGGGGAACAGACATTGGTGGCTCCAGCCCGGATGAATCCATGAGGCTACTACTGCGCACGCTCCGCCGGACGAATCGCCGCGTCAACGATAGACTGCGCCTCCTGCAGGATGCACTGCAGATGATCTGCGCCCAGGAAGCTCTCGGCGTAGATCTTGTAGATGTCCTCGGTACCGGACGGCCGCGCAGCGAACCAGCCGTTGGCGGTGTTGATCTTGATGCCGCCGATGGGTTCGCCGTTGCCGGGGGCACGGCTGATGATGCTCTCGATCCTTTCCCCGGCCAGTTCAGTCGCCCTGATCTGTTCCGACCTGAGGTCGGCAAGCTGCGTCTTCTGCTGCGCGCTTGCGGCAGCCTCCAGCCGGCGTGCCACCGGGGCGCCGAACTCATCGGCCAGTGACGCATAACGCGTGCCGGGGTCGCAGCCTGTACGTGCCGTGATCTCGGCCGAAAGCAGTGCGGCGGCGATGCCATCCTTGTCGGTTGTCCATGCCGAACCGTTACGGCGCAGAAATGTCGTCCCTGCGCTCTCTTCGCCGGCAATGCCTAGTGCACCGCTTTGCAGACCATCGGCGAACCACTTGAACCCGACCGGGGTTTCGACCAGTTGACGGCCGAGCCGGGCCGTCAGCCGGTCGATCAGCCGGCTACTGGCGACGGTCTTGCCGACTGCGCATGATGGCCGCCAATCCGGGCGATGCTGGAACAGAAAGTCGATGGCCGCTGCCAGGTAGTGGTCGGCCACCAGCAAACCGGCCGTCGGGGTTACGATGCCATGGCGGTCGTGGTCCGTGTCGCAGGCCAACGCGATGTCGAAACAGCCCTTCATGTCCACCAGCCGTTGCATCGCATACGCGGACGAGGGGTCCATGCGAATCTGCCCGTCCCAGTCGAGTGGGATGAAGCCGAAGGTCGGATCAACGACCTCGCTGATGACAGTCAGGTCAAGGCGGTAGCGCTCGGCGATGGCCGCCCAGTAGTGAACGCCGGCCCCGCCCAGCGGGTCCACGCCGATATGTACCTTCTGTCCGCTGATCACCTCCAGATCGATCACGCCGCCGAGTTCACCGACGTAGGTGTTCAGGAAATCATGCCGGTGCGTGGTCGCGGCCAGCAGTGCTCTGGCGTGAGGGACCCTACGGACGCCGTCCAGATCCGCTTCGAGGAGCCGATTGGCCTCCGTCTCGATCCAGTTCGTGATCTCCCGGCCGGCCGGGCCGCCATGCGGCGGGTTGTACTTGAAGCCGCCATCGCGCGGTGGGTTGTGCGAGGGTGTCATCACGATGCCGTCGGCCAGGCCGCTGTGATTGATCAGCGAGCGCCCGCGGTTGTGGCCAAGGATCGCGTGCGAGATCGCTGGGGTAGGCGTGTACTCATCGTTGGTCGCCAGCATTGCCTCCACGCCATTGGCCGCCAACACTTCCAGTGCACTGGCGCACGCAGGGGTCGACAGTGCATGCGTGTCGATGCCGAGGAACAGCGGACCAGCAATGGCATGAGCCCTGCGGTAATGGCAGATCGCCTGGGTGATCGCCAGCACATGCCATTCATTGAACGATCGATCGAAAGCCGAGCCGCGATGGCCCGAAGTGCCGAAAGCCACCCGCTGGGCGGCGATCGCCGGATCGGGCGCGTCCGTGTGGTACGCCGCCACCAGTTTGCCCACATCGATCAACTTCGACGCCGGTGCCGTTTGTCCGGCAAGGGCGCTGGTCACGGTCGGCAAGATCTCCCCGTTGATCGAATTCTCGTGACTCAGGCTCATGCCGCCGTTGCCCGGGCCGGCAGAGCGGTCAAACTCTTCTGGCGAATCCGCGCCATCAACTCACCGATGTAGCGCTCCAGCGTCCCGCTCTTCAGCAGCTCACGCGTGACATTGTCGAGCCAGATACGTTGACCCAGATCGTGCAGCTGACCGGTGGTGGTGTTCATCAAGACTCCTGGACGAATGGACTGCGGATCGCCGCATCCTGGCCGCCGATGCGTTCCATGCCGAGATCTGCAGTCAGGGCGACACTGGATTCAGCGACGGTGAGCCCGTGCAAGGTAGCGTGTCTGTTCGTTAGCAGACGTTGGTCAAGGCGCTCAAGCGACAGGCGTGCTCCAGGTCGCGCGTCTGTGCGCTAACCGACTCAGAGGGTTCCATAAGTTCGCTGGCGCACAGACGGAACCGGGCCGTACTGCGAACTTTGACCTCCCGTATGTGCGGGACCATACCGAGGTGGTGCGCCGGTCGCCCGCCCACGATGGGGCCGCCTGGAACAACTCACGGCCACGCGAATCAGGCCGTTGACTGCACGCCGAATGTCGGCAGGTGAGACCAATGAATGCCTGGATACTATGGTTCCTGATCGCCCTCATCATCGTTGTCGTAGCCACGCGAGGCCGCGTTGGTGTGCAGGCCATGGGCCATGGCCGGAACCGTTCCGGCGGTCGAAGGTCGGCCCCCGATCGGCAGCCGCAAGCCGCGGAAAATTCGACGACCGACATACGCAGGGATCCGAACCTGGAGTATCAGGGCGAAGTTTATTTCTTCTGCTCCATCGAGGAGCGCGATACGTTCTCGGCCAATTTCCAGCTGGGTGACTACCGACCGGGCGAAGCTTTGAAAACTCCTCGTGCAAGCGACCGACGCATTTGATTCGGTCGTCCGACGCCATGGCGAGGAAACCGAATGCCAAATTTGTGGACGCTGTTCAATCGCTGGCTGCGGCTGCAACGGCGCCTCTGGCGCCGAGCCCGTTCCGCGGCCACACGGATTCCAGCGGCGGAAGTCCCGTTGCGGTCCCAATTGCTCAGCACCGAACAGCTGGAGTTGCATGGCCAGTCCCTCGCGCGCTCGCATCGGACCTACATCGGACGCCGTCCGGCACTGTTGCTCGAACGACTGCGCCAGAACGAGGAACTGCTGGCCGATGCGTGCGCCTTGCTCTCAGCCATCGTCAAGGACGAGGTACGAATCACTCCTGCTGGTAGATGGCTGCTGGACAATTCGTATCTGATCGTCGATCACATCCGCCTGGCACGGCGTCATCTTCCAAAAGGTTATACGCGCGAACTGCCGGCACTTAGCGAGGGCGAATCAACCGATCTGCCGCGCATCTACGATCTCGCCATGGAGGCGATCGCGCACGGCGACGGTCGCATCGACTCCGAAACCATCAGTCGCTTCGTCGCCGCCTATCAATCGGTCACGCCACTCACCCTGGGCGAGTTGTGGGCCATCCCCATCATGCTTCGACTGGCGTTGATCGAGAATCTGCGGCGCGTCGCCGTGGGCGTGCTGCGCGATGGTGTCGATCACCGGCTTGCCGAGCAATGGGCCGGACGACTCAACGCCACCGCCGAGCAGTCGCCGCGCAACGTGGTGCTGGTGGTGGCCGACATGGCGCGCTCCAGGCCGCCGCAATCGGGTGCCTTCGTCGCCGAACTGATGCGCCTGCTGCACGGGCGCGGCGCGCAGCTGGTCTTGCCGATGAGCTGGATCGAGGACTGGCTGGCCGAGGCTGGTCAAACGGTCGAGGGCCTGGTTCACGCCGAAAGCCAACAGCAGGCGGCGGACCAGGTATCGGTCAGCAACAGCATCGGCAGCCTGCGTTTCCTGGCGCACATGGACTGGCGGGAATTCGTCGAGACCCTGAGTGAGGTCGAGTCGGTGCTGCGGATGGATCCGGCGGGCACCTATGCGCGAATGGACTTCCGCACTCGCGACAGCTACCGGCATATGGTGGAAAAACTGGCACGGCGCAGCGGTGCGGACGAAAGCGAGGTCGCGCGGCTCGTACTGGAACTGGCGCGCCGGCATCCTGCCACAGACGAGGTCGAGGCACATGTCGGCTACTACCTGGTGGACGACGGGCTGAAGCAGCTGGGCACTGCGGTCGCTGCCGCCGGTGGGGGCAAGCTGCGAGCCTTGCCTGGCCGCCATGTCGCGCTCGGCCAGTATCTGCTGCCGATCGCGCTCGTTACGGCCGCATTCGCAGGCGGTGTGATGGCCGAATTGACTTGGAGCGAACTTTCGTCCGGGGCTCTGCTCGGCATCGCGCTGCTGGCGCTGCTGGCTTTCAGCGAACTTGGCATTGCCATCGTCAACTGGGCCGCGACCATCCTGTATGCGCCGCAACCGCTACCGCGGCTGGACTATTCGAAGGGCATTCCAGCGGCATCACGAACACTGGTCGCGGTGCCGACCATGCTCAGCCGGATCGAAGCAGTCGACGCGCTGGTCGAAGGGCTCGAAGTGCGGTTCCTCGCCAATCGCGATCCGCACCTGCATTTCGCGCTGCTGACCGATTTCCTCGATGCCGCGACCGAGACCCTGCCCGGCGACGAGGCGCTGCTCGAACACGCGGCCGAGCGGGTTGAGCGCCTGAATCAGCGCTATGCGCCGACCAGTCGCGACCTGTTCTTCCTGCTCCACCGTCCACGCCGCTGGAATCCGGGTGAAGCGTGCTGGATGGGCTACGAACGCAAGCGCGGCAAGCTGGCCGCGCTCAACGGCTTGCTGCGCGACAGCGCAGGCGCGCGCGAGGA
>JBGTIE010000566.1:0-2123 GCA_041745855.1 Lysobacterales bacterium
GGTGCGCAACTGCGCCAGATAGGCAGGGCCCTCGGCCAGCAACTGGCAACTCGGCGCCCGCGTCCAGGATTCGATCGCCGCCAGCGCGAGCTCCGGCTCGCTGGGAGTGAACGGCAGCCCGGTCTGGGTCACGACGCGGTAGAACTCATGCAGACAGGGCCAGGGTAGTCCCCACGGGATCCGCCCCTCGCACAGCTTGCGGAGCAGCGGAAGTGCCTGTTCATGCTGGCTGAAATCGGCGCGATGGGCGTAAACCAGCACGTTGCTGTCGACTGCGATCACTCATCAACGTCCGGCTGCGTCGGGGTGGACGAGGGCCAGTCGCTGTTGGCCGCACGGACCAGCGCGTTCACGTCGACACTCCGCTGAGGCTCATCGGCACCTGCCACAACCGGGACAAAGCGGTAGTCGGCCCTGGCTTCCCTCACCGCGATGACCATCCGCATGCCCTCCTCGATCAGCGCCTTCATGCTGACGCCATCGCGAGCCCGCAATCGGTCGATCTGTGCGGACAACTCGTCGCTGAATTCGATTGTCGTTTTCAATGAGACGTCAAGCAGTACGGGTTACCCGTAGTCTAGAACTGTGCAGCGTCTGTGGCAAGCGTACGCTCAAGAACGCAGACCGCAAGCGCAGATATCCCGACTCTCAGACCTGCCCCGCATGCAGCCAGCGCGCCAATGCGAAGCCCAGCAGCGTCAGCAGCAAGGATCCAAACAAGTGCATGCTGGCGAGCAAAGCGCCCTGCCCCAGATGACCGCGCTCGAGCAACTCGGCCACTTCGGCGGAGAAGGCCGAGAAAGTGGTCAATCCACCCAGAAAGCCGGTGATCAGCGCCAGCCGCCACAGCGGCGAACCACCACTCAACGCAAAACCCTGCACCGCCAGCCCGACCAGGAATCCGCCCAGCAGGTTGGCCGTCAAGGTGCCCAAAGGCAACGCCGGCCAGATCGGATTGAGCCACAGACCGAAGCCATAGCGCAGACAGGCGCCCAGGCCGGCACCACAGAAGACCACCAGCAGCGCGAGCGGGTAACCGTTCAGAGGTTGGCCATCCATGGGTCCGTGACGTAACTCACTGAACCGTCATTGCGAGACGGCTTATCCGGATCAGAGCAAGTGACGCGAACAATCCGTGCGATGGCTGCCACTCCATCGTCATTGCGAGGCCCGCGCCGCTCGATCTTCAATCGTAGTCGCGCACCCATTCGGCGCGGGCCGCGGCAATCCAGTGCTCCTTGTTCGCAAGAAGCAAACGCGATTGCCGCAGTCGCTTGGGCTCCTTCGCAATGACGAGCGTTCAAGGCCCGTTTGCATTTCGCGTCCCGAACAGGCGTCTAGCGATGACGAGGTTTCATGGCCCGCGTGCCTTATCCGGCTCGACAAGGGGGCTCTGTGTGCACCAAAGCTCATCGACCTGACTCCTTCAACGCCTCACGCCGTCGCTGCCGGATCCAGTCCAGCTTCTCGCCGATCTTCAACTCCATCCCCCGAGCCACCGGATGATAGAAGCTGAGCTCGCCCAGACCCTGCGGGAAGCCGCCCTGGGCGAATGCGACGCCATCGGGCATATCGTGATCATAGACATAGTCCGCGCCGTGCCCGAGCGACTTCATCAGCTTGGTCGGCGCATTGCGCAGATGATCGGGGACCAGCTCGCTGCCGCCTTCACGCACGAGCTTGCCGGCCTGCTGGTAGGCCACATAGGCGGCATTGCTCTTGGCCGCGACCGCCAGGTAGATCACCGCCTGAGCCAGCGCCAGTTCACCCTCCGGACTGCCCAGCCGCTCGTAGCATTGCCAGGCATCGAGCATGATCGAGAGCGCACGCGGATCGGCATTGCCGATGTCCTCGCTGGCCGCGCGCAGCAGGCGGCGGGCCAGGTACTCCGGATCGCAGCCGCCATCGAGCATGCGGCAGTACCAGTACAGCGCAGCGTCCGGATTGCTGCCGCGGATGCACTTGTGCAGGGCCGAGATCTGGTCAAAGAAGGCATCGCCCTGCTTGTCGAAGCGACGCCGGCGATCGGCCAGCAGGGCCGGCAACAGAGCCAGCTCGATCCGCCCGTTCTCGGCCAGATCGGCCGCCGCTTCGAGAAGGGACAGCGCCCGTCGCGCATCGCC
>JBGTIE010000567.1:0-12810 GCA_041745855.1 Lysobacterales bacterium
ATCGCCGAGCGTTGGCGCGGCGATGCCGAAAGCCTGCTCGCCGGCGCCCAGTTCCTGCTGGCGGCCGCGACCGACATCCGAGCGGGAACGGCGCTGCTGGGCGATCAATCCACGCTCACCCAGATCACCGACCTGACTGAAGAGCTGGCGGCCGCCGGCGAGCCACTGCTGCTCACGTATCAGCGGATGGCAGGGGCCACTGCACTGATGGACCAGACCCTTGCGCTGGCCAGCGTGCAGATGGACAAGTCACGCGAGGACGTGGTGCGCTGGGCCACTGGAATTGCCGAAGCGGCCGGTGGTCTGGATCGGCTCAGCGCATTGACGCAGGCCTACTTCAATGCGTTCTACAGCGATGCAGAGCGGGCCAAACTGGCCCTTGGGCAGGCGAGCAACGCAGCGACTCGCGAGTTCAGCGATGTGGGTCTGGATTTCGCGGACTTCCAGGGTGAAGGTGGCGCTCAGCGCTTCCGGACCTTGTTTGAGTCCCTGCTGCCGACCTTGAGCGAAGAGGCCGTGGTGCAGTGGTACGAGGCGGCGGCCGCGTTCGGGATTGTACTGGACCTCACGGAACAGTATGCGGACCTGTTGGACGAGTCCGGCGAGACCATCGAACGCCGCTATCGCAGTCTGACCGAGCTGATGGGCGATGTGGACCAGCAGCTCGAAGCGCTCGCGCCGCCGGCGACCTTTGCCGAGCGCATCGCGGCTATCCACGCCGAGCAGGCGCAGCTGGTCAAAGAGGCCGAAGCGCTCGGGGCGAGCGAGGAAGAGATTGCCCGGGTCCGGCGACTGGGCCAGCTGCAACTGAACGAGGTGCTAGCCGAACAGGCGGCGGCCGTTGCGCAGTACGAAAGCGCTGTGCAAGGCCTGCAAGATGAGATCGACGATGCGGTGCTGACCGGCTTCCAGCGTGAGATGCGGGACATCGGACGGTGGGCGACGCAAGCCGAAACCGAGCTGAATCAGGCCGCCCAAGCGGCCGGGATGTTGTCCGCGCGGGAGCAGGATCTGTCGCTTGTGCGACAGGTCGCCGACCAGCGCATGCAAGCGGCGATCGCCCGACTGCGCGCCTCGGCGCAATCGCTGGTCGAGTCGCTCTACGGAAGCTCTTTGGACCGGATCGAGCAGCAGATCGCATCGGCCGAGTCGTCTTTTGTGGATCTGGGTTCAGCCCAGACCAGCTGGGTCGACAATCAGGTTCAGGCGATCGACCAGGTCGACCGCGCCGCGGCGGACATGTGGCGCCGGCAGCGACAGGCGATCGAGAGCATTCAGAGCTGGTTGGACAGTCAGCTGCTGGGCGACCTGTCGACCTTGACGCCAGAGCAGCGGCTGGCCGAAGCGCAGCGCCAGTTCGACGAGATGTCTTCCCTGGCGGCGACCGGCGATGCCGACGCGCTGGCGGCGCTGCCGCGTCTGGCCGATGCGCTGTTGCGCGAAGGGCGTGACTTCTGGGCATCCGGTCAGGACTACACCGATCTCGAAGCAATGGTGCGCTCGGTGATGGCCGGTCTGACCACAATCGATATCGGTCCGGAGCCGGTCGTAACCGAGCCGGCCACCGGTGGTGGAAACAGCACCGGAAGCCAGATCGGGGGCGGGACAACCCAGGTGGCGGCGTCGCCCGAGCTCGCCCAGCTGTACGCCGAGCGGGACGCACTGCTGCAGCAGTTGGATCTGGAGCACCGGCAGGAACAAGCCTCTCTGGTGGCTCAGATGGTTCGAGACCTGATGGCTGGAACCGGTCATTCACTCGAAGCGGTCGCTGCGAGCATCGATCTGAACATGCGGGACCTGGTCGTCGACTTGCTGGGTGGCTTGGACATCAACTTCGAGGCGATGACCGTCGAAACCGCTGTCGCGCTGGCCAGCGTGGCGCAGACCCTCGGCGTGGAGCTCAGCGAGTTGGCCGCGAACGTCGGCGTGGATCTTGGAACACTCGCCGACAGGCAATCATTGCTCAACCAGGCGCTGGATCAGACGCTGCTCGGGGTGCCAGATGACATCCGCGCGCAGCTGCAAGGCCCGCTGGATGCGGTGCGGAGCGCGACGACAGAGGCCGATGCGAACGCGGCGATCGCGCTGCTCAAGGGCGTCACCGAGGGCTTGCCCGCCGGCATTCAGGATCTGCTTGCACCGTTCTTTGACGACATTGATCCGGCACCGGTCGTGACTGAGCTGAGTTCGCTCAGGTCGATGGATGCGGAGCTCAAGCTGCAGACCGAGCACCTGTCCACGATCGCCGGCGCGATGACAGCGCCGATCGGTGAGGAGCCGATCCCGGGTGAGGTGCAGGCGGCGGTGACCTCGCAGCTCGAAGCGCTGTGGTCGGCCGACACGAAGCTCGCCGACATCAGCAGCATTCTGGCGGCGATCGCCTCCAACGATGGCGTGCCGGGCTACGAGATCGGCACGCCCTACGTGCCGCGCACCGGCGTGGCGCTGCTGCACCAGGGCGAAATGGTGTTGCCGGCACCTGTGGCGGACTTCACTCGCAAGCATGGCTTGTTCGGCGCCGGCGGTGCCGGCGGCGGACCGGCCGTTGGCGATGGGCCGCTGTGGCGGTTGCGCGACGACGTGGTGGCGGGGCTGCAACGACTGGAGGAAGCGATGCTGAAGGTGGAACAGGCGGAGCTGTTGGGCAGCGCACAGATGGCCGATGAGTTCCGGCGTGCCCGCGATGAGGCGCTCGCTCGATGAGCAGGCGACCCTTGCCAGTCGTGTTGGTCGAGCTCGATCTTGATGCCGGCCTGGACTACTACTCCGACACCCGCTACATCGACACCGGCGCCGGCGTCGTGGCCAAGGCGCGGCTGGCCAAGAAAATCACGTTCAAGCGCCGGCTGACCACGATCTTCTGGGGCGGCGGGCGTTCCGGGGCGAGCATCGGCGAGATCCAGCTGATCAACAACGATGGCCAGCTGGACTGGATGATCGGCCTGCGCGACGTGGCTGTAAGGATCCTGATCGGCGATGAGTCCACGTCCATCGCATCGATGACCGTCGTGGCGATTGCGATCATCGAGCGCGCCGAGACAGTTGGCGAGACCACCATGCGCCTGGTCACCTCCAGCCACGGTGCCAAGCTCAGCCGGGCGGTGCAGGTGTCCCTGTACAGCGCCGGCAACCAGATCGGGCGGCCGCGACCGCGAATCTACGGAGTGTGCTGGTCGGTGCCGGCATTGCCGACAGACATTGCCAATCTACGCTTCTCGGTGCATGACAGTTCCAGCCACACCATCTCCACCGTGAAAGATCGCGGTGTCACGCTGACCTCGTTGCAATGGGCACTCTACAACGTCGCTCCGCACCATGGCTTCAGGCTCAATCAGGCAACGGCCGGCCGTATCGTGGCCGACGTCGTCGGGCCCGTCGTGAACTTCAGCTACGCGTTTACGCCAGGCGCGATGGGCAATGTGGTCGAGCAGTTGCTCAATGATGCAGGTTGGTCGGCTTTCAGCGCGGCCGAAATCAACACACTGCAGACAGAGCTGGGTACCTCGTTCCAGGTCGGCTTCTTCGTCGACGGCGCTGTGACCTTCGAGCACATCCTCGACGGCGTGGCCGACAGCATGGGTGGCTTCTGGTACATCGACCGGCTGGCGCAGTTCCGCATAGGAAGACTGAAACTGCCATCCGGCACGCCGGTGCTGGCGCTGACGGAGACGCACTTGGTAGGCGAGGTAGACCAATCGTTTGACGCCATGCCGGGCTTGACCACATCGATCTGTGGCGTGCGCAACTGGCATGTGCACTCGACCGACGAACTGGCGGGAAGCGTGCGGGATACCGCTGCGGGCATCCAGCTGACTCAAGACTATCGGTCCCGAACCAGCTTCACGGTGCACGCGGCCTATGGCAGTGCAGGCGCATCTGTGGGTGCAAGCCGAGAGTTCGCTTCAGCGTCGATTCGTCGAAGCGATCCTTCGCCTGGTTCGAGCGGTGCAAGAAGGGTGCGCAGCGACGTCGGGCACGGAACCTTGCTGTCAAACAGCGTTGCGCTGGGCGGAGAGGCTACGCGGCGCCAGACACTCGCGGCCGATCCCCGCTTCTGGTACCGGGGGCGCTTCGAGCTGGATCGCACCGAGGCCGCAACGCTCGACCCCGACCAGGTCTTGAGTCTGTCGGTGTACGACCGCGCGACGGGCCTGCCGCGCTACGGCCTGGACGAACGGCTGCTGCGCGTGGTTGAGATTGAGGGCGAAGTGGGCGAGTCGGAGGTCAAGCTCGTGCTTTGGGGCGAGGGTGAATTTGCAGTTGAGGAGTTGGAAGAAAAGTGAGCAGCCATCCGGTGTTTTCGTGGGGTTACCAGGACTACGTTCGGGACGGTCAGCTGGATCTGGCTGGTCATGAGTCCAGCGTGGGTAGCGGCGTTCCGATCAGCGATGTTGCCCAGATCCAAGACGAGAGGCTTTCTGAGGCCTATGCCTTCAGCGGCGGGCCGAATGACTTCCGGATCTCATCCATGTGGGCCGATCCGATGACGAGCGACCCGCCGAGGGCGATCCAGATCATCAGCCTCCTCGATGTCCGCTTCCCCTTTGATTCGGACTTCGTGATCGATCGTATCGGCTACTGGGACGCCATCGGTAGCCCCGTGTACGTCGCGACGCTGCCGGTGGCTTACTCCTACCCGACAGACGACTTCGTCCGCCACATTCACTTCCTGCTGCCTGCTCCAGTGCTGGCCACAGGGGCGGTGGTAGACATCACGACCACTGCTGCCGTGAGCATCGGTCGATTCTGGGCTGGGCCGCTCTGGAGACCCGCAGGTGGGATTCAGCGCAAGTGGGGCTGCAAGGTCCATGACCCGGGAGAGATGGGCAAGAGCAGAGGTCGCCAGGGTTACCCGCGACTGCGACAACGAGTCCGACAACTGGACATGCAGCTGAGCCACATGACCACCGCTCAAGCGTATGGGGCAGAGGGCTCAAGCGAGATGGACCTGCAGCAACTCGGGTTCCGTGTTGGCACGACGACGTCCACGCTACTGTTCCCACGCACCCAGGTCGACGGAGTGCTGGACAAGCATCTTATCCACCGCCTCGGCGTGTACGGGCACCTGACCGAAGACGTGAACATCCGCCACGCCGACGGCGACTTCCACACAGCGACCATCAAGTTCGACGAGTTGCTCTGACGTCCAGCGACCTCGGCGCGAGCTGCCTGTCTTTCAGCAGGCGGCATTTTGTTGCTCACAGTACAATCATCCGCGCAGGCATTTATCGCGCACCGAAGGCCGCATTTATCGCGCGCCGCATCATCAGGGCCCAGGGCTCAGCCCCCCCAAATTTTGCTCTCGCACAATTGGGGACGCGGCCGCCGGCGCGAACGGGACTGGGTCGAAGATCGTGGCTGTACGCGCGCCGGAACCGCGCTACTTCCATATCGCGGGCTTTGTGCTCCGGACAGAGCCAAAGCCCGCTTTCGCGTTCGCCTGCAAGCAGCAGCCTCCAGTTCCTTTGCGGCCTTGCGGCGGTGTCGATGCGGTTCGCGGAGCTTAGCGACATCCTGTGCCCACGGCACTGCGAGCCCACGGCAAGTGCTCATCTGTGCCCTGTGCCCTGGGCCCTATGCCCTGGGCCCTGCTCCACAATCACCCAGCCGGTCCCATCACGAAACAGTTCAGCTTGTTGCCATCGAGGTCGCGGAAGTAGCCGGCATAGAAGCCGGGAAAGCGCTCTCCCGGGGCGCCTTCGTCGGTGCCGCCCAGTTCCAGTGCACGGGCGTGGACGCGGTCGACGACGGCGCGGTCGTTGGTCGCCAGCGCTGCCATGACGCCATTGCCGACGGTCGCCGCTTGGCCGTCGTGAGGCACGGCGACGCTGATGCCGGCGGCAGACGGGCTGTTGGTCCAGGCGACGAAACGATCTGAGGCCATGAAACGCTTGCCGCCGAGCAGGGTGAGCAGATCGTCGTAAAAGGCGACCGCGCGCGGCAGGTCGTTGGTGCCGAGGGTGACATAACCGATCATGGGGTGACTCCGAATAAAGGAGGGCCAAGATCGCGCAGCACGGGTGATCGCTGCAAGTGCCGATACAGCCATGATGAGGGCCAGATCCGCCACGTCGGCTATCGGAGAGACGCCTTTGCGCCTACGCGTTTCAGCCCACGACGCTGCGCACCCAACGCAGCAGTTCCGAAGCCGGCAATGCACCGCTGACTCGGCCCAGTTCCTGACCGGCACGGACGATGATCAGCGTCGGGATGCTGCGGATGCCAAAGCGGCCGGCCAGTTGCGGCTGGGCTTCGGTGTCGAGCTTGGCCAGTCGCAGCTTTGGCTCGAGCTGTGCAGCGGCGGCGCTGAAAGTTGGCGCAAAAGCCAGGCACGGCCCGCACCAGGGCGCCCAGAAATCGATCAGAAGCGGCAGATCACCCTTGCCCGTCAGCGCGTCAAAGTTGGTCGCATCCAACGTAATCGGATGGCCGTTGTACAGCGGCTTGTGGCAGCGACCACAGTTCGGCGCGCTGTCGAGTTTCTCACTCGGCACACGGTTGCTGGCCAGACAACTGGGACAAGGAACGAGCAGGACCATTGAGCGTGCCGGTAGTCATTGTTGCGGCCAGTCTAGCCCCTATGCTTTCGGCGCGGACGAGTGACGCCAGTAATCGGTCCAATGACAGCCACCCGATCGTCATTGCGAGACCCCTTTTCCAGCCGGAAATGCACACGGGCCATGAACCTTCGTCATCGCGAGGGAGCTTGCGACCGCAGCGATCCAGAGATTTTCGCTCCTGGTGTGGTTCAGATCTCTGGATTGCCACGGCATGCGCTGCAGTCACCCGCAAGCTCCCAAGCGCGCGCCGCGCATGCCTCGCAATGACGAATCAATGAGTTACGTCATGGGTTCATGGAGAGACACATTTTCCGGCCCGTTGTGCACACGGGTCATGAACCAGCAAGAGCGGTCTCACACGGAGACGCGGAGGACGCGGAGGAAGAGCAAGATCGAGGCGCCTAGTGCGAACAGCAGTCGGAAGCCGGGTTCACGACGCCGGATGACCGATTGCTCTCTTGAAAGCTCTCTCCGCGATCTCCGCGTCTCCGCGTGAGAATGGTTCTTCCTCCGAGCGCCTTCTTCGACCTGGAAATGCAGTGCTCTGCGATCGGAGAAGCAAACGCGATTGCCGCAGTCGCTTGGGCTCCTTCGCAATGACGGGAACGAGCTACTTCCCATTGATGCGGTTCGCTGAGCTCACCGACATCCTACGGCGTCGAAACTCAGCTCTCCTGAGCCCTGGGCCCTGAGCCCTGGGCCCTATGCTTTCCCCCAACTATCCCGCAACGACACCACCCGATTGAACACCGGCTGCTCGGCCCGGTGATCGACGCGGTCGGCGACGAAATAGCCGGTGCGTTCGAACTGGACGGCGGTTTCGGCGATTGCCTCAGCGGCTGCCGGTTCGACCCACGCGTGAGGCACCACCTGCTTCGAGGCCGGATTCAGATGGGCCAGATAGCCCTGTTCGCTGGCGTCCGGATTGGCGACGTCGAACAAGCGGTCGTACAGGCGTACCTCGGCCTGCTTGCCATGGTGCGCGCAAACCCAGTGGATCGTGCCCTTGACCTTGCGGCCTGTCTCCGGCTCGCCCGGGCGCGTGGCCGGGTCGAGGGTGACGTGTACCGCCGTGATCCGACCATCCGAATCCTTGTCGATGCCCACACAGCGAACGATGCCGATATGGCGCAGCCGCACCTCGCCATCCGGGCGCAGGCGGTGGAAGCCCTTGGGCGGCTCTTCCTCGAAATCGCTGCGTTCGATCCAGAGCTGGCGGCCGAAGCGCAATGAACGCGTGCCGAGTTCCGGTCGCTGCGGATGATTGGCGACCTCCAGCGAATCCTCGAAATTTGCCGGCAGGTTGTCGATGATCAGCGCCAGCGGGTCCAGCACCGCCATCCGCCGCTCGGCCTTGGCGTCCAGTTCGTCGCGCACGCAGCCTTCGAGCACGCCGTAACCGATCACCGTGACCTGCTTGGTTACGCCGATCCGTTCGCACAGATTGCGGATCGCCGCCGCCGGCACGCCGCGCCGACGCAGGCCGAGCAGGGTCGGCAGACGTGGATCGTCCCAACCGCTGACATGGCCGCCGCGCACCAGTTCAATCAGCTTGCGCTTGCTCATCACGGTGTAGTCGAGATTGAGTCGGGCAAACTCGGTCTGCTCCGGTCGCGACACCTCTCCCGCCAGCCCGGCGGCCTGCAGGGACGCAGTCAGCTCGGGCGCGTTGGGCAGGTCGATCTGTTCCAGATACCAGTCGTACAGCGGCCGGTGATCCTCGAACTCCAGCGTGCACAGCGAATGGGTGATGCCCTCGATGGCATCGGACAGACAGTGCGCGTAGTCGTACATCGGATAGATTGGCCAGGCATCACCGGTGTTCTGATGAGCCACCTTGCGGATGCGATAGATCGCCGGATCGCGCAGGTTGATGTTCGGCGAAGCCATGTCGATCTTCGCCCGCAGCGTGCGGCTGCCATCGTCGAACTCGCCTGCGCGCATGCGTTCGAACAGCGCCAGATTCTCCTCTGGCGTACGATCACGCCACGGGCTCGGCTTGCCCGCTTCGGTCAGGGTGCCGCGGTACTCGCGCACTTCATCGGCGCTCAAGTCGCAGACATAGGCCAGACCCCGCTCGATCAGCTTGCGTGCGCTCAGATAGAAGACCTCGAAATAGTCCGAGGCATGCCGCAGCTCGTCCCACTCGAAACCCAGCCAGCCGATGTCGGCCTGGATTGCGTGGACGAACTCCATATCTTCCTTGGTAGGATTGGTGTCATCAAAGCGCAGGTGGCAGACGCCGCCGAACTCCTCGGCCAGTCCGAAGTTCAGGCAGATGCTCTTGGCGTGACCGATATGCAGATAGCCGTTCGGCTCCGGCGGAAAGCGCGTGACCACCTTGCCAGCATGCTTGCCGGCTGCGATATCACGCCGGATCAGGCTGCGAATGAAATGGTTGGCCGGTTCGGTCGGGGTCATCGGTTGTCCTTGAAGAAGGGCAGGCATCGGCGGGCGCGGTCAGACTCCCGCGCGGATCGCCGACGGAATACCCAAAGCCGACCATTGTCGCCGGATGGTGGGCGGGGGGCAATCTTTGCTGGCTGTTGGGGGTGCGCGTCAACGTGAGGTTTCAGAAAGCCACTGTGGATCCAGGGCCCAGGGCTCAGTGCTCAGGGCTCAGGACCCAGGGCTCAGGGCCCAGAAGGTCAAGAGCAGCTGCCGGGCGACTTTGGTCCAGGAGCGCAGAGCCGCAATGTGGAGGTAGCGCGGTTCCGGCGCGCGTAGAGCTGTGATTTTTGCGCCAGTCACCTTCGCGCCGGCGGCCGCGTCTCCCATCGGAGCGAGAGCAAGAGCTTCGCCAGCAGACCGGCTCCAATCGCCAAAGCCTCAGGCATCCACAACCGCATCGGCCATGCCGAGCTAGTCGCGCACCCACCACTCCCGCTCCAACACGCGCTCCTCACAATTCTCCCCCGGTCCGCCGCGGTCGATGACGAGGAAGTCGCTGACCTGGTCCAGAGCGAGCAGCGGATGGTGCCAGACACCGCGGCGCAGATTGATGCCCTGGCTGCGTAGCGCGAGGAAGGCCTGCGGGATCAAGTCGGTGCCGGCGACTACGACCAGATAGCGACTCGCCGGGTCGAGCGGGATGAAGGCCTGACTACCAAGTGGATGGCGTTCGAGCATGCGCACCGCGAAGGGCAGGGTGTGTGGCTGGGCCCGGAACAGGCTCAGCAGCGGGCGGCCACCCTCGCTGCCGGTGTCGATCCTTGCCAGATCATGGTAACGGATCGAACTACCTTCATTTATCGCATAGCGGGCCGCGGCCGACTCGGCGACGATCAGATCACCGAATGGGGCGAAAGCCTCCCGGGTCAGCTGCGCGACGCATAGCTCGTTGTCTCGCGGCTCCGTCACCAATCACTCCGGTCGACCATAAAGACGCAGTCGGGACACACCGCCGTCCGGGTGAATGTTGAAGCGGATATGGCTGATCGGCTCGTGGGCGACGATCTGCTCGCGGTAGTCGTGCACCGCATCGGCCCGCAGCGCCTGCTCGGGTAGCAGGGTCGGCCAATACATTGACTGGGTGATCAGCGATTCTGGCGTGCTGTCAGCCACCATGGCTGCCTGGATCGAGCAGCGATCGGGGAAGTTGCCCTTGAAGTGTGCCGTGTCGACTTCGATCGCCTCGATCCGGCCCGCTCTGGCGAGTTGGATGATGCACCAGTCGTGGCCCGGCTCGCGCCGCCGCCGGGTCTCCCAGCCATCGCCCATGTCCGTGCCGCGGCCGGGCAGCAGCAAGCGGCTGGCCGGGCCAAAATGCGCGTTGTTGGCCGTAATGACGACACCGCCATTGAGTGCTGCGATCAGGTCGAAGGGCGCGTTCGTGCCGGCGGCGTCCGTGCCGAAGACTGGCGTGCCATACACCCGCAGCCGCGCCAGTCCGCCATCGGGCAGCAGATTGACACGTACGTGGCTGATTTTGTTGCCGTTGCTGGCGTCGATGGCATGGTAGTGGCGATGGTTGCCCTGCATCGGTACCGCCGCCAGCAATGGGAACCACTCGATGGTATCGAGGTTCTCGCCGTCGCGCAGGCAGCCGGCATCGATCGAGACGGCCGGCGGAAAGTTGCCGGTGAAGTGGCGGGTATCCAGCTCGATGCCGTGGATCCGGCCCGCACGGGCCAGCCGCACGATGCACCAGTCGTGGCCGGGTCCGCGCTTGCGCCGGCTCTCCCAGCCGTCCATCCATTTGCCGTTGCTGTCGTACTTGCCGGGGACGAACTGCGGTGGTGCAGGGTCGAGCATTCGTTCCTTGGCCGCGAAAAACTCATCGCTGGCCAGCAATGCTTCTGCACCCAGACGCGCGTCGGCCAGATTGACGTGGCGGCGCACGAAGTCCGGGGCATTCGGGTCCAGTTCGGCGGCGGCCATCGATGCGCTTTCCAGAAGGACAAAGGCCGATTGTAGCGGTCAGCGGCGCTTGTTCCGCCTAGCCTCGAAGACCCGGGCGTATTTCAGGAATACGTAGAAGGCGCCGACGACGCTGGCGATGAAGCCGGCCCAGCCGTTAAGGAACTGGCGCTTGTACAGATAGCTGCGCAGGAAAAACCACGGCGGATAGACGATCATGCGCAGCCGCGAGCCGTGTACGCCACGGCGGATGCGGTCCTCTGCGGTGCCGGCGGCGTAGGCGTTGACCTTGGCCACCTTGGTGCCGATGTCGCGCTCGCCGTCGTGCATCAGATGCCCCGCCAGCCGACCGACCGGGCCGTCGACCATCGGCGCGGCGTGAACCGCGGCGTCACTCATCCGCATCGAATCGCGTCGAAACAGGCGCAAATAGCGGTTCATCCGCGTCCACGGGTGCTGGAACTGCCAAAACAGCCACTCGCGCCGTGCCAGGGTGAAACCGTGATGGCGATCGGGCGTGCCATTGGCGAACAATTCGGTCAGCGCCGCGGCTGCTGCCGGACTGAGCCACTCGTCGGCGTCGAGCAGCAACACCCAGTCACACCGGGCCAGTTTGATCGCCGCGGCCTTCTGCGGTCCGTAGCCGCGAAAGCTCTCGACCTGGACGCGCGCGCCCCTGGCCCGCGCGATCTCGGCACTGCCATCGGCGCTGCCCGAATCGAGCACGATGGCATCGCGCAAGGGTGGCAGGCTGTCGAGGCAGCGGGGCAGAGTAGTCGCATTGTTGAGCGTGGTGACGACCAGCGAAAGCGGCATGCCGGCGGGGTCGGCGAGGCGGTTGGTGGCCGGTACGGTATCGACCAGTAGCCCGTCGCCTGATTCCAGGGGCTCGGTCAGCGGGCGATCGTCGACGGGCGTGTGCATGGAGCTAGCATACCGCCTGCTGCGACAGATGGCCGGGCGTTGGAAAGGCAGGGGTCGGCGCTTGGAAGGGCAGGAGTCGGGAGTTGGGAGTTGGGAGTCGGGAGTTCGAAAAGCTGAGTCGGGAGTTGGGAGTCGGGAGTCGGGAGTAAGAGCTCGAGCACCGGTCCGGGGTCGGCGGTCGAGCACGTACAGTCTCCTAGCCCCTGGCTCTAAGGACGGCAGGCAAAAGCCAACCGCTCCAAGGTGCGTACTCCCGACTCCCGACTCCCAACTCCCGACTAGAAAGGTGGCAATCTGGAACCGCGTTCGACGGACCCACGGCCCCACACGGAGCCCAAATACATCCCCAACGCCCACCACCACAGCGCCTGCCAAAAACTCGAATACAGCGCCGGATGGGTGTTGAGCGGGAACAGCAGGACCAGCAGCGCCAGTCCGGGGGCCAGAGCTTTGGAGCGGGCGCCCGTATCGGCGCGGCGCCAGCCGTGGATCAGCACGATCAATACCGCCAGCCAGGCCAGCCCACCGATGGCGCCCTGTTCGGCCAGCACTTCCAGCGGCCAGTAGTGCGGATGGGCGGCGCCGCGGGAGCGATCCGTTGCCACCCATGGGTCGTCGGCGGCGGCGTACTCCGGGTAGGCATAGCGAAAGTTGCGCACGCCGACGCCGTTGAGTGGGTTGCCGGAGGCCATTGTGGCGGCGGTCTCGAAGATGGGAACGCGTCCGGCCAGCGCGTAGTCGATACCGGCGCGGCTGCCGTCCAGGAAGCTCAGGGTCCGCTCCACCCGCTCCGCGAAGCGCTCCGACAGGGCATAACCGGCGCCGCCCAGCAGCACGCTGGCGAGCAAGGCGAAGGCCAACAGTTGCACCAGCTTCCGCGGCCGCTGGCGGTACTGGAAGCAGGCCAGCGCGAGCAAGCCGACGGCATAGCCAATCCAGCCAGCGCGGGCGCCGGCGAGCAGCAAGA
>JBGTIE010000568.1:0-34612 GCA_041745855.1 Lysobacterales bacterium
GCAGCCTCGATCGCTGCCGCGGGCGGCTGGCCCGCTTCTTCGCCATCGGGCCGGTTGTTGATGATCGCGCGGAAGCCGCGGGCGGCGGCGAGCGCCACATCGGCCGCGGTGATCTGCGCGCTGACGGAGAAGGTCGACGAGATCAGTTTCGTGTCCATGGCGGTTCCCGGTGCGGTGGCATCGACCGGCGTTGTGAGCGCCGGCACTGGGTCAGGGCGCGTGGTTCAGAGCGCGTCGATCGGTATCTTCAGGTAGCGCATGCCGTTGTCTTCTGCCGGCGGCAGCTCACCGGCGCGCATGTTCACCTGCACGCTCGGGAGGATCAGCCGCGGCATCGCCAGGGTGGCGTCGCGCGCGGTGCGCATGGCGACGAAGTCGTTCTCGCTGATGCCGCCGCCGACGTGGACGTTGTGCGCCTTTTCGTCGCCGACCGTGGTTTCGAAGGCGTACTCATTGCGGCCCGGTGCCTTGTAGTCGTGGCACATGAACAGCCGGGTCGATTCGGGCAGAGCGAAGATCTTCTGGATCGACTGATACAGCGTGCTGGCATCACCGCCGGGGAAGTCACAGCGCGCGGTGCCGTAGTCGGGCATGAACAGGGTGTCGCCGACGAAGCCGGCGTCGCCGATCACGAAGGTCATGCAGGCCGGGGTATGGCCGGGGGTGTGGATCGCGGTGGCCTGCAGCGAACCGATGGTGAACTGCTCGCCATCTTCGAGAAGCTGGTCGAACTGCGAGCCATCACAAGCGAATTCGGTGCCGGCGTTAAACACCTTGCCGAACACGCACTGCACGATGCGGATGTTGGAACCGATTGCAAGCTTGCCGCCGAGCGTTTCCTTCAGATACGGCGCAGCCGAGAGGTGATCGGCGTGCACGTGGGTCTCGAGGATCCATTCGACGTCGAGGCCCTGTTCGCGCACGAAGGCGATGATCGCGTCAGCGCCGGCGCGCGAGGTGCGCCCGGAGGCCGGGTCGTAGTCGAGCACCGGATCGATGATCGCTGCCTTGCGGGTGGCCGCGTCGGAGACGACGTAGCTGAAGGTGAAGGTCGGCTCGTCGAAGAACATGTGCACATCGGGGGTGCGGATCATCGCTTTTTCTCCCTGTATGTCGGGCCGGTCGGGGCCGGCTTGAAGGCCGCGCACAGTGCGCCCATGAGCAATCGGATGCGGCCGTCGGCCAGGGTGTAGAACACCTGCCTGGACTCACGCCGGGTGCTGACGATGCCATCGGCGCGCAGCCGGGCGAGGTCACGTGAGAGGTTGGGCTGGCGCACGCCGGTGGCCTGTTCGATCTCCGACACCGAGCGCTCGCCCTCCATCAGCTCGCAGGCCACCAGCAGCCGGTTGGGGTGGGACAGCAGCTTCAACAGCCCCGACACCTCCTCGGCGCGGGTGCGGAATTCCTGCAGATCGATCGCCATGTCCATTGGATGCCGTCCTCGTGGGTCGTGCGCTCTTCCCGCGCATGCCAACATCATATATCATTTTCGATAAGTGATAAATGTCTGGGCGGCGACTGCCCTCCGGATACCAGCCTGCAGACGAGGTCGATACACCATGGACTACGCCACCGCTTTCACCCCCTGGAGCGCACTCGCCGGAGGCGCGCTGATCGGACTTTCCGCCGTGCTGTTGATGCTCGCCAACGGCCGTATCGCTGGTATTTCCGGCATTGCCGGCGGCCTGATAGGCCCACGAACGCCCGACCGCGGCTGGCGCGCGGCCTTCATCGGCGGCCTCGTGATTGCCCCGTTGCTGTATCTCGCGTTTGGACCGGTGATCGAGTTCACGGTCACCGTTCCGGCGCCGCTCTTGATCGTCGCCGGACTGCTGGTCGGCATTGGCACCCAGATGGGCTCGGGCTGTACGTCCGGCCACGGAGTGTGCGGCATATCGCGCTTCTCGCCGCGCGGCATCGCGGCCACGGTCACCTTCATGGCAACAGGCGCGCTCGCGGTGTACCTCGTCCGTCATGTCTTCTGAAGGAGTCCGGCTCGCCCGAGTCGGTGCGCTGATTCGCGCATCAAACACCGCGAATTCGATGTTGCCTGCTCTTCCTGACCCCTCAGCCCTCAGCCCTCAGCCCTGTGTTTGGAGGGAGAATCCCGATGATCCGTATCGTTTCAAGTCTATTTGCCGGCCTGGTGTTCGGGCTCGGCCTGGTCATCTCCGGGATGATCAACCCGGCCAAGGTGCAGAACTTCCTGGACGTGGCCGGTACCTGGGACCCGAGCCTGGCGCTGGTGATGGGCGCGGCGCTGGTGGTGGCCGGGGTCGGGTACCGGTTGGTGCTGCGGCGCGAGCGGCCGCTGTTCGAGGCGAGTTTCCAGGTGCCGACGCTGCGCACACTGGACGCCAGCTTGCTCGGCGGTGCGGCGATCTTCGGCTTCGGCTGGGGAGTGGGCGGCTTCTGCCCAGGCCCGGCGATCACTGCGGCGGCACTCGGGCAAACCGATGTGTACCTGTTCCTGGCCGCGATGTTCGCCGGGATCGCGGGGTATCGCTGGTTAGCGGTGAGCGCGACGCCCCCACGTTGAATAGCGGCGGCTTCCGGGGCTAAGCCAAAGCGGGTCTATCGGATCGTTGAACTTGCTTTGCGACGGGCAATCCTAGTGTCCGCGTAGGAACGCCAACAGTGGCGCGTAGTCCTTTGCATCCGCGGCTCGAATCGCCGCAAGATATCGGGATCGTTGTTCGTTTGCAGGTAGGTGAGTGCCCCAGGAGAATGCTTCGAGCCGGTGTTTCGTCAGATAGGCATCGGTGAACACGCGCGCACAGCGTCCATTGCCGTTCGCGAACGGATGAATCCAGGTCAGCCGGTGGTGCAGGCGCGCGCCTCGCTCGTGGAGCGAATAGGTGTTGTATTCGTCCCAGGCGCGCACGTCGTCGAAGAGGTTCTTCAATTCCCCAGTGATGGCGCTCGGTGCCACGCCGATGTTCTTTTCGGACGCTCGGTACGTGCCTGCCCACCGCCACACGTTACCGAACATATGCGTGTGCAGTTCGCGCAGGAAATCCTGCGTCGGCACGTCTCGCCGACCAACCAGCCGTTGCATCCACGCCTGCCCTTCGCGGATGTTCTCTTCCTCGGCCACGTTCAGGTCGCCGCGCGTGGCGATCCACGCCGGGATCAGGCCAGCGGCCTCATCCGGATCGATAGGAGTCTGGCCGTCTTCCGTCGCTTCGTTGTTCACTTCCGCTTCTTCCAGTTCTTCCAGAGCCGGCGATCGCTAATCAGGGAAGCGCTGTGCTCCTTCCTCCAATCGGCGAGGCTCGGGTCCTTCTCGTCCTGATCTTCCAGGCGCATGTGTGTACGCGTGCGGGCCTCCAGCTCTCTGGCCGCTCGGTCACGCTGCCGTTCGACCATTGCCTGCAACGGCTCTCTTGGAACAAGCGCGTACACCAGATCGCAATCCATCGCATCCGCGAGCCGCTGCAGGCTGTCGAGCTGGATCGTCTGTTTTTGTTCGGAGCCTTCCAGGCGGGACAGGACGCCACGGGTGATACCCATGCTAGCCGCGAGATCCGCCAGCGTCATGCCAAGGGCGGAGCGGATGGCTTTCGCCCAGCCGCCGCGCGGCACGGCCAACTGGTCGCGCCGCGTACGCAGCGTCGCCAGGCGTTCGTCGAGTCGGGTGCGGGCTAGGTTAGTCTTGGCAGTCATGAGCCTGTTGCCTTATGAGACAACAGATTTATACGATATGTTGTCTTATAGGACAACAAAACGGATTGGATTGTTGCTCTGCAGGACAACGATATAGCCCTATACCGCTGTATCGACAGCCTTTTCAGCCATGGGCACGCGGATTTCGCCAGACAGCAACTTGCGGACCATGCAGAGGATCAGCAAGTGCAAGGCCAGCTTGTGGGCGCGCTTCATGTTCGACTAGCTAGATGGCGCGCAGCAGCTTGCCAATCTCGTCGCGGAAGTGGCGATTTTGCTTGCTATGGTGCGGTTCTGCCGGAAGGGGCCGGTTGGCCTCGGAACCGAATCTACTTGCCGATGCAGAAGCTCTAAGGAATTCCCATCCTCTTGATCTAAAAGGCACCAACATATAGATTGCCTCATACCATGGGCACGCATATGGGCACAGACACAGTCCCCAGCACAGTTGCGCAACGTCGCTCCTAGAACTGGGGCGTAGTTCCCTTCTGTGGAGATCAGATGGACCAAAGTCCAAGTACGCCATCGTCAATCTACGGATAACAACGCGGCAAAGTGGGCTGCTAGTGTCGTGGGGTATGGCGTAAAGCTAGCCAACTAGCACTAGCGCCCAAAGAGGTCTCAGCACCGTCAGGCATCGAACGACGCAAGGCTGTCGACTCTTATGAGCTCAAACAGCATGCAGTTGTATCCTTGGCGCCAATCGCTTAGGCGTCGCTTAACTCGGAAGCCGGATGCCTTTATCAGCTTCTCCAATAGTAAGACATCACCGGATTCGGAAAATCCAAATACAACTAACCCACCCGGCCTAAGGAACCGGTCCACGGACCGAAAAAACGATTTAATATCGCGATATCCCTCGTCGGTACAACCTCGCTCCAACATATCGTGAGGACGAGCGCCATGATAGGGTGCGTTCCACGTCACGACATCATAACAGCCTGACACAGCGTCGAATCCGTCCGATTGGAATGCCTCGCCGTTGAAGACACCCAATCTTTCGAAATTAAGTTGAGTGTTCCTCACTGCCTCAGGGTTCACGTCCACTGCGACCACGCGAGCAGCACCCGCGCGCGCCGCATGGACGGATAAGACACCCGTGCCGCAACCGATCTCTAAGAACTCAAGTCCACCCACAGCCACTAGGTTCTCAGCGTAGAACGAGCTGGACCAGTCATAGGCCGGCGACCACACGCCTGGCAAAACCAGAATGTTCACCCCCAGCACTTCTGTCTCGTAGGGAGTCCGGTGTGACCGCATACGCTCAAGCGCATTAGGCGTTGTAGGGTGAAGCATGTACTCCTTCGTGCTCGGGCTTTGCTCCTCACCCTCCGAATTACTGCGAAAATACTCTTGGTTCAATTTCTCGGGTAGCCTGATGCGCGTAGGGTCTGGCAGTTGCCTGAGCCAATCCTTCACAATCCTACATTGCGTGGCAGGATTCAGCATGACACCTCTAGGTTCCGAACCAATTAACGAGCGCGCTTGCTCGAGCCCCGCGAATACAAGCATTCTTGTCAAGAGAATCTCTTCCGGCCGTTCCCACTCGCGAACTCTGTCGAAGTTTATGGGATACCCACCGTTTAAAACAGTGCAGTGAAGCTTGCCTACCTGACCGTTAGCATCACTGAAGCGTCCAGTAATAGGAAGTCTTGCTAACACTGATCGGAACTCGACGTTGGACGACGAGCAACTTGCAAAGATCCTGCGTCCAGAGACTGAATCCAGATCTTGTCCAGCCATGGTATCAGTCCCAGTCGCCCCCAAGATCAATTCTGACGAAAGCATCAGTTGATCAGGATCGACACGAACGTGGCGTAAATCGCTAACGAAAGCGTATGGGTCCGTCGCAGATACCGGTACACCTTTAAACACCAACGCCCTGGTAATCGCTGTTCCTAGAGCCCCAAGACCGATAACGCCGACAGAGCGCCCATCGAGCAGACCGAGACTCTCGAGTTTGCGAAGAATGCCGCCCGCGATGATCTGCGATTCAAATAGTAACTTGGCGCCAGATCGACAGACAAGGACGGTCGGACAACTCCAGTTCAATTGCATACCGGCTGTAGTTTGCTCGACAGCAGCGGTTTGCGCGACTAGCGACGCAGGCAACGCACGTTGCAACTCGCCCCCTTCGTCCAGTACAAGCAAGCGTTCTTGATCGAGCGCATCGAAACACCCTGAAAGATCCGAGCGTAACGAAACTTGCGGAGGTAGTACGATGCGCGGTTCGATAGTCGAGTAGTCTTTGCCGAACAGGTCTATGGACGAATACTCGCCGCTCGCGGAAATTTTTTCCAAGAGCCACGATAGCGAAGGCAGGAGATGTTGCCTAGCAACTAGCCTAGCCATCTAGAGTTGATTCCTTGCTGGCAAACTCAAGCACCATGATCTTCGAATAAGTCCCTTGAATTTCCTTGCATACAACTCTGTATGGATAATTCGAGTATTTAGGTACAATGTTTTCCGCTATCATAATATTTGCAAGATCAAGATAGAACTCGTTTACCGGTTTCTCATTCGCATCTCTCTGTTTGTTCTGCCGGTGGAATATTCTATTGATGTTCCTCCTGATACTGTCGCGTCTTTTCTTCGCGGGGTTATCTAAAGCGGCTTGCGCATAGGCGCCAATTAGAAAATTATGCGAACCGACAGGGAACAACAAACGGCTCTCCGTTGCCCACGAAGCCGATGCAAGATGAATATTCTCGGGCTTGATGCCGGTCATACTCAACGCTGAAGCTTCGTTAGGGCTGAGCGATTCACCCGACTGAGCCAAGAAGAGAGGCTCGTTCCGCAACGGACGGTTGCAAGCATCCCATACTGCGTCGAGAAACACGTCAAGGATGGCATCCTTTGACACGGCTTTTGCATACTGGCGACCCCCGCCATCTCTGCGCTTGTTGAGTAGATCATCGTGTATTCGGTAGGCTTTCTCTTTGAACAATAGCAGTTCGTTGAAGTTAAAGGAATTAAGAGAGTCTCTGTAGATCTTCGCCCTGACCCACGAATACCTTAGGAGACGATCCACTAGATCTGTTTCGTTTTCTCCGAATTGCGCTCCATCGATGAACAGGACCCTGGCGCCCTCTTGAAGTATTAGCGGTAAAATAAGATGGGGTTTGCTTGTACCACCATCAGTGATAACAGGCTCGTTGTCAGGATGGATTCTCTGTACGCTTCGTGCACCGGCCTGGATCCGCCATGATTCGCCCCGCCGGGTTGGACCACTGCACCCTAGCTTCGCGTCAAGAAAAGAGAAGTCACCTATCACATCGCCCTGCGAAAGAAGTCGAATCGGACGGTAAGCGGTCATTTCGAGAAATTCGTAGGACTCGTATATTTCTATCTTTCCGCTAAGAACGAAGCCAATCGGGGTGGAATAGTTTAAGTTATTCAAATCTATATCCTCACACTTCGCGTATTCAGCTATCTTGCAAAAGACGTCTGCTGCAATCAAGGGGGCCCAAGATGCGATTGCTTGTTTGTCGACGTAATCTATGTCGCTGAATTGAATTGGTAGCAGCTTCACAATAGCGCTCCTACTGCAGATCCGTCAGATCAATGGTTGGCAGAGTATCAAATCGTCTCGAGTGACTAATGATCAGACTAGATCTGCCCTTCAACAAGGCGGACGTGCCGGTGAGCGCACTTTTGTCGTCCTGACCAAGAGTTGGCTCGTCCAGGATGAGCAATCCGGTGTTCCGAGCCAGCGATCCCGCAATCGCCAAGCGTTTTCTCATAACAAACGGCAAATCTAATGGGTGAGCTTCTCGTACCTGATTCAGACCGAAGGCCGAGAGCAGGAAGTCGACCTTTTCTCCCTGGCTGAGCTGACGCAAGACTGACTGTTCGAAAAGTTGGAGGTCAGGATTCTGAAAATGATAGCTTACAAAGCGCCCCGGCATTTTCCATGGATGCACCGATTGACCATTTACCCGGATTTCTCCCGATGTCGGCTTGAGGAGTCCACACAGAATCTTGGACAGTGTAGTTTTGCCCGAACCGTTGGGCCCTCTCAGCAAGTAACGTTCAGATGCACGAATGCGGAGGTTCAGGTTGTGGAGTACGGGTTTGCCTCTGACGTAGCCGTAGCAGAGGTCGATCAATTCGAGTTCACACTGCTCGGGCAGAAGAGGGAAGGGTTCGTCAAGCTGCGTGGACGGGGCAGTTGCCGGCGCGAGCATCAAGTCCTCGACCGCCCCGTCGTGCCACTCGTTCAATCGGTTATCCGTCAACATGACCTCGCCGTCCGTGTGACTCAGATAGGCGATGAGACGGGCCCTCACGTCAGCGCTCAGCTGTTCTAGTGTGCAATCAATAGCCAAGCGCTTGGGGCGGCCAGCCATGGCGGCAATCAAGGTAACGACGGTCTGTTCCCCGCCTGAAAGCGTGAATGGATTTTGCGTTAAGCAGTACCCGAAGCCAAGATCTTCCAGGGCGTTACGAGCATTCGTTGCAGCGGAACGGTCAGCCGCCATGAGCTCAAACTCCGCTTCGACAGTTGGCGCAATTCCGGAAAGCGCACTTGATGGATCGGGGCCCACGTAGGCCATATTGCAGTATGGCACGTCTTCGTCCGGATCATTTGGCAGCTTGACCCAGGCGCGAAGGCGACGCGTCCTTCCTGAGAAGTTCGGACCGTGAATTGCCTTCACGTTCATGTGAGCTTTCCTGACGCAACAACCGCCAGGACAAGTGTTAGTGAGACCGCCCCCTGCACGCGGCTATAGTAAGTGTCTTCGATCACCAGTTTGTTCCGCCTACTTAACACTCCTCGATGCGCCCATACCTCTGCGCGATTGACTGACGATTCTAGAAGTGACGCCACCACCGGCATTAGCAGCGTAGGCAGCGCACGCAGTCCATTGAGCCCTGAAACTTGGTGCCCTTGCGCTCGGCGAGCATCGATGACTTGGGCCAGTCTGCGACGCGTTTCGGGGATGAAGACCAGGGAGGAAATTATCAAGGTTCCCAAGGCGCCTCCCAGCCCGGTTCGATCTAAAAAGTCCTTGAGATTTGCGGGATGTTCGATCAGCGGGATGAGCAAGAATTGAAGGGCTCCGCCGCAGACCACGACTCTGAGCCAGAAATAGAGCGCATACGCGAATCCCGTACGATGTGGCGCAGGCACATCACTGGGGTCCATGATGACCCCCCAGACCAGCAGGAGGGCAATCAAGATGGGCATCGTCGCGAATGCTATGAACTTCAGCGCACTGACCCACACCCCTGAAAATGACACGGCCACAGCCACGAGGAGTGCTGAAGGGACTAGCCCGATGAGCGATTCAGTGAGTAATGCTGTCGCGATAGTCAGCATCACCGTGAACAGCCTAACCATTGGATGCAGCCGCAGCATGCTCAGAGGAAGCCATTCTTTTCCAGCACCGGATTTTTAAACCGCGCGAGTACTGTCTTGGGGAGCGATCGCATCACGAAGAAGGCTGCCAGTGTTTGGAGTAGCTTGTCCACCGGCTCGCTGGCTGCACCGCTGAGGATCACCGCCTTGTAGATCTGCTGCCCAGTGGTAATGAGGCCAGCTGTAATCAGGTCGCGCCCGCTGCCCGCCACGCCTCCGAACACGTAGACGATCACAGGGGCCGATACCACGCCCGCCACGATTCCCAACGCGATGCCCGTCGGGATTACACGGCCAAGCGTCTTGAAGGCAGCGAAGTGCGAAGCGAGGAGATACGCGAAGGCGGCGATCACAGCTTGGGTACCGATGAACCAAATGAAAACTGGATTGATGAGTACGGATGCCAGAAGGAAGCTGATTACTCCCACGATGATGCCGGGTAAGAGACCCAGCATCAGTACAGCGATGATCGTGCCGATTGCGTCGAGGAAAATTGGAAGCTTGGTAATGTGAACGATCCCACCGATGGAGACGTTTAGGGCCACCAGCATGCCCATTAGGGCGAGGGCTCTTCCGCTGAACTTCATTGAGGGACTCCGCTTCGGGTCGAGGGCGGGACCGCCCGGTCCATGGATTTTGAACTGCCTGGCACTGCGATGCGCCACCCGTTTCGCGGAAAAGTTTGCGAGATTACTTCAGCAAAGAAGTTGCGAGTACCAGCGCTCCAGTAATGGTGCCGAGCAAGGTTGTCGAATTTGGGCTATTTCTCGGGCGGCGTGTGTGAAAAATTAACGGTCCGCAGCGCACCGAGGACACGCTAATGAACTTCGCAACGCCGATCCTTTCTAAGACGAGACGTCTTGCGGTCCCCGCGAATTGTCTCAATCTGTCGTCCCTCAACAGCTCCACGCAACTCCTCGCCGCGATGAAAGCCGTTCTCCGGGGCGAGGTACTTGCCATAGTTTCGTCGATTGAGCCCGAGGTCGCCCACAAGGCGGCAACAGTTGCTTCGACGGTCGCTGTAAACGACTACCGCGTCGCACCGGGCTTTGCGTTTCAGGCTGATGCTGCGCCGCTCTTCGAGGCTCGGACGGAGCAGGACGTCGCGGACTATTTGTCCAACGGCACCGCCTATGAGAGGCGTTTTGCTGCACGAATGCGCCCTCTGCCAACGCCGGCCGAACTCGTGGAAGAAGCGCTGGCCGCGGCATGGCCAGGTGGCTTGAGTCGCTTGCTTCTTCATGGGAAGCGCGCGCCTTTCGGCGTCGTGCGGCACCTCCAGCCTGGCGCCGGCGTGGCGCCGCACACTGACAACAGCGACCTCGATCGGCCGGACGTGCTCGCGTTCGCGCGCGCGCGAACGAATCTTTCTGCGCTCGTCTATCTGGAGCCTGGCCTCGGCGGCGAATTGTGCATCTGGAGGAGGCGGTTAACCACCAGGGAGGAGATTCGCGCACTTCGCGTTGAGGGCCATGCGTACGCAATTGACACGCGGGGGTTCCCCGCACCCATCGTGATCTCCCCTAAGCCAGGGATGGTGGTGATTTTTGACGCCAAGTATGTCCACGCCGTCTTGCTGAATCGCGGTGGAACGCCACGCGTGACTCAATCGGGCTTCGTTCTGGTGGGCGATCTCGACGACTCGCTCCAAACGTACTACTGAAGGAGAATCCAATGCGAACACACACGCAACTCATCTACCTCATTGCTAAAACTTCTCTGAGCTGCACGGCCCGCGTTCTCGAGGCGGGCCAGGACAACCTCGGGCATTACCTCATCCTTGATCAGACCGTCGCCCACGTTCGCGGCGGTGGCCAACTTGGCGATCGAGGCTCAATCAGTGGCATCCCGCTGATCGACGTTCGACGTGTTGAAGGCGAGGTCCGTCACTACGTCGACGGTCCTGCGCAGCCGGTGGGCGCCGTCGTCACGGTCGACGTAGATCGCGCGTTCCGTGCCGAGCAAAGCTGCAGTCATACCGCCGGACATCTGGTCGCAGCTGCTCTGGAACAGGAAATTCCGGGCGTTTCTGCCAACGCTGCGCAACATTGGCCGACGGACGCCTGGGCAGCGGGTGCTTGGAACGGGCCTCTCGCCGACGACCTCGCCGAGCGCCTGCAGCGGTTCGTCGATGCCGCAATTCAAGCCGATTGGGCCGTCAAGGTAGCCGCTGGCGACCTCCGAACCGTGGCAATCCACGACCACCGCCAGATCCCGTGCGGCGGTACGCATGTCGCGAGCCTGGGTGCCATCGGCCTTCTGCGAATCGCGGACGTGCGGATCAAAAAAGGCGTGCTGAAGGCTCGCTACGTTTGTGGCGAAAAGGAGGGTACCTGACGCTCCTCCGGGCCGGCACCCCCAACGCAGTTCCACTCCCCGCTTCAACTCTGGAGACACGCTCATGAAAAGCCTCATCAAGCAACTTGGACTGTTGGCGAAGTTGGCAATGCTGCTCACCATCTTCACCACAACGACCGCCTCCGGGCAGAACTCAGTGCAGGTGTTGCAGCACCCGATCAGCCCCCTCTACACATACAACGGCCGTTGCCCGGGCGGTTTTGCGGCCATCGACGTGCACATGTACTACGACCCGTTATTCGGCGCCTGGCACATGGGAAGTGACATTAATGGGTACAACGCGGATGGCAGCCCTTGTGGGAACGCCGATGAGGGCGCGGAAGTCCGCGCGATCGGCAATGGGACCATCGTCTTGGCGACGGATCAAGGCCCGGGTCGCGGCAAGGTAATGATCACGCGCCATATTCTGCCTGATGACAATCGAAGTCAGGTCGACTTCGCTTGTTACCACCTCAAGAGTTTCGATCGCACAAGCGGTCCGGTGGCAGCCGGCACGTTGGTTGCCAAGCTGGGGAGAACCGGAAACGTGCCCGCTCATTTGCACTGCGAGGCCACTGTAGTGTCGGCGACGGGTACCATGGTCAACCCATGGGCTGACGCCTGCACTGCCGCAAACCAGAGTGCGGGGTTTTGCATCGACAACCCCAATCAGATTAGACGGCCATTGATGACGGCAGCTCATGCAAGGCGCTATGTGTCGCCGTCGCTGCTGCTGGAGACGCGGATGTACGGGGTGACTCGCGCGATCTCGGGAAGCGGTGCCCTTTACAGGTTCACGGTGGGAATGCACGCCCCCGCCGCTTTCACATACGTCAGCAGGGGATCAGACCGGAAATCGATCAATAGCGCCGTCGCAGCTGGATGGATCCGCTACGGGTTGCTCTATGCCCGTGACAACAGCTGGTACTACCGCGGTGACTCAACCGACGTGACGATGCACCCAGGGTCGTCGTATGGCATCTGGCCGCTGGTAGACGGGCTTGGCTTGACCATCGCCTACGTCTACAACACGCCGGAGCTCAAGGACGATCTGGCTCGGTTCGACCTGGTAAAGGCTGCGAATGAGGCGGGGCTGAAGTACATCGACCCTTCGGCCATGGTGCGAAATCCTCCGTACGCTTCGAGCACCGAGTTCGACTTCTTCGCAATGCCGGCAACAAAGACGACTAACGCCGTGAAAGGAGATGCAAACTTCAAACACGTCGTCCTCATCGCGATGCACCGTACTGAACCCTGGACACGGCGCCTGTCGTCGATTTGGGACGGCGATCAGCGAGCGTGGGGGCCCTGGAGGGATAGAGGGAACACGGTCCCATAGCTGCTGCTCACTCGGCAGGGGCCATGCAACCGCTAACTCCGTTGTCAGACCAAGCCGAGGGAGCCTTCCCTCGGCTTGCGTCCTGGTCAAGTCAATGCGATCCGCCCAGCGCTTCCGCCGCATGCAGATCGTCGGCTTCCCGCCAGCGAGCGTTAGTTGCGCTGTGCTGTTCCAATAGACGCGATAGCTGCACGACAATGTCGCCTGGCTGCGGGCGGCCAGCGGCGCCCAGACTCGCGATCAGTTCCGCCTGCCGACTCGTCGACACCGTCCCATAGCTGACAAACGTGGTCAGCACACCCTCATGCCCGAGGTTCTGGCTCCAGGCCTTGAACTCTTCGGGGGTCGTGCAGCGTTCCAGGCCGAGGGCGACCAAGGTCTTGCGAAGGCTGTGGGGATTGAAGTACGGCAGCCCTGCCTGCTCGAAGGCCTGGCGAAAGATCTGGCGTATCGGGGTTGCATTGCTCCAGTGCCCGTGCTCGAGTCCTGCTGCGCTGAACTGCTTGCCGGCGCCGACTTCAACGTGCGTGCGCGGGAAAAGGGCGTCATCGTCACCCCAGAGACGCTCCTTGCGTAGATGCGTCACCCAATCGACCACGATGTCGCGTATTTCGTCGCCAACCGGGAAGAAGACGGTCGTGAAGGTCTTGCTGAACTTCGTCCTGACTTCCCGGGCATCCTGGAAAACGCGATGTCTCGCGACATCGACATGCTTGAGCTTCATCGACGCCACGGCGCTGTCCCTGGCGCCGGTCAGCAGGATCAAGGCGATCAATGCGCGGTTGCGCAACTCGATGTCGTTGCCGGCCGGCATCGTGGCGATGACATGCCGGACCTGCTCCAGTGTCGGGCCCGAGGTCTCTCGACGGGCCGTGGCGACCCGGCAGTCCTTCTCGGAGAGGTTGAAGTACTCGGCGTCTGAGTACCTGACCCTTCTGGTGTAACCCGGTTCCCTGGCCAGCCACTCGATGAAGCGTTTCAGATGCGACACGATCGCATACTGAGTCGCCTTGCTCAGGGCCTTCTCGGATCCGGCCGCGCCTGCGAGCCGCTTCTTGAAGGCGATGGCCTGCTCCCTGTGAAAATCCTTGAAGGCGCGATGGCCGGTGCTGGTCTCGAAGCGCGCCAGGGCCGCCGCGACAGCGTCGATGCTGCTCTCATCCTTCTGCTTTGCCTCTCGCAGAAACAGGAAGTACTTGCGCTTGATCCGCTCGTTCTGGACGTTGCGTTTTCTCATGTCTGATTGCTCCTCTTGAAGTCACTGTTCACGGAAGCGCTGGCGTTCTCGCCTATGTGTTGCTCTGCTTCCGCGAACTGGAGCTCCAGATCGGCAACCACCTGCAGCAACTTGGACTTCGACACGCGCCTGAACATCCAGCCATCGCAGGCCGGGCAGATGCCGACGAGGTTGCCGTTGGTCGGCGTCATTGGCTGAAACTCCACCATGTCACCTGCAGGACGCCGCGGTAACCGACAGCGCACGCAGTAGATCTCGGCCGGCCCACAGGGCTGTTTGTTCGCCCGGCGCCGGGACGTCAGATAGGCACTCAGGTCACAGCCCAGGATCAGGAACGGCCGCTGCTCGGTCAGCGCGGGGAGTCCGCGGCGGACCCAGTCGCGCACCGTGTTCTTGTGCACGCCGAGCAGATCGGCGGCTTCGCCGAAGGTGTAGTTGCGATGGATCTTGACCCGGCGCGGATTGGGCAGGCGCCGGTGTGTCCTCTGGGCTGAATCTGACACGGTCAGCCACCGGTGCCGCGGCTGACCTGGATCTGCTGGGCCAGCCAAGCGTCGACTTCGGCCGCGACCCAACCGACGCTGTTGCCTCCGAGTCGGATCGGCTTGGGGAAGGTCGGGTCGTGGCGCCGCGACTTGGGATCGAGCTTGTCGTAGATGGTGCTGCGCTTGAGACCCACGCGGGACTCAACCTGCCTGCGGCGAAGTATCGTGATGGAGCGGTTTGGGTCGGACATGGTCGGCTCCGGTTGGAAAGGCCGACCCGATTGTTATGACAGAACCGCAGAAAATCACCGCAATTGCGGTTGGCGCGACCGCAATTGCGGTCAGAGAGGCAGGCTACGCTTGGCCTCCGCAAACTTTGTTTCCAGCGTCCGCTGAGACATCCCGGGCTTTCCTCTATGCTCGGCCAGAAGCGCGTCGATGACTGCGGCCTGATCCTTGAACACTGAAAGCGGCTTGCCGGAAGGGCTCTTGCCCAGCAGTAGGCCGAGCAGTCCGCCGACTATATTGAGCAACGTGGATTCTCGCCGTTTCGCGAGTGGCCGCTCTTCTTCCCATGCCTCTTCGGATAGCTTGCGCTTCAGCGCCCGGAGCACCTCGGTTCGCACAACCCAGACCGCGTCTTGGGGGAGTTGCGACGTCGGATAGTAGCCAGGACCTCGATCGAGAAGCTTCTTCCGATGCGCTCGGTGTGTCTCCAGCAGATGATCCGCTTCATCACGGAGGATCTGCTCGTCGTGAATTCGTGCCTTCAATACTTCCAATTCGGCCCGCGATCCCTTCACGTACGGGTTGTTGTCTTCGTTCTCCAGCAGCTGGAAGAAGACTCCCGCGCGCTGGACGAACACTCCATCGAACCTTGTCCAGGAAACCTCAGGACCACGAGTGGCTTCCTGATAGCGCTTCTCTACCTCGAAGCGGTCGCCGCCAATCATCACGAGGTCCCAGACGCCATCGATGACTTTCTGCGCTGGATCCACGTCCAACCACTGGTCGTTGTCGGAATAGCGGACGGCATCAGGGAGCAGAAGAATCTCCTTGTTGTCGATTTTCTCCTGCAGACCCGGGTGCCTTTCATGCAGTTCAGCCAGCTTGTAGGACTGGGCCGGAGGCAACTCGGGAATCGTGGTCTTGAAGGCCTCGAGGTCGAGCGGACGCCATTTGCACTCGGACAGTGGGACCAAGCGTGCGCTCCTGGCAGCTCGCTTGTTGACCAGGTGAACCGACAGCACAAGCTTCCCATCGAGGACCAGGCGCAGTACGTCGGCAACGACCACCCTCTCTTCCAGCAATTCGCCCAGAAGTCCTGCTGCTTCGTCGAGGGTGACCCACTCCTTTAGCTGGAACAGCTTGCTCGTCTTGCCCATTGATCGACTGACCCGTTGTTCGATTTGCAGAATCCTACGCCGGATGGCCGGAGTCTTGCCTGCGTCCACTATCGGCTGGCAGATGCCCGCCATGGTCCGAATTTGCGAACTTCACGCGGTGATATGCCAGATATCGCTGATGCTCATCCGCGATCCAACGCAATCGCGGACGTTCATCCAAACGCAGCGTAGCGAAGTCCTGAGACGGAATCCTTGGCGAGACCAGCATGCCACCCTCGATATCGAAGCTGATCAGGTAGCGGTCGAACAGGGCATCCAGGTTTGCCGTGAGCAGGAGGCCATTGAAGACATCGAGCCGCTCGGCGTCTGTCGCACACTCCGCCCAGGGCTTGGCATGGCTGGCGCGCAGAACTGCGCTGATGGCCACGCCGGTGACGGCGCAGGCGCCGCCCCAGTAGTCCAGCAAGGCTGCCCGAAAGACATCTTGTCCGACGCGCTGGCGGACCAGGCGCTCAATCTCGGTACCTAGAGCTGCGACTGGCAAGCGCCGCAGTTCAGTATTGACCGTCTGCTCGTAATCCTTCTCGGCCTGACGGGGCAAGGCCCGCGCCAGCGCCGCGGCACGGCGAAGCAATAGCGCAAGATGATCACGGTCGGTCGCTTCGAAGTCGTTGCCGCCCAAGTGCAACTCGGGCCAACTGCGGCCCAGTTCGTCTATCAGCGAACAACGTGAGGAAGATTCGAAGCCGAGTCTCCATCCACGCGGCAACGTAGCCACGATGACTCGCGCGGGATGCAGCGCCGAGCCCATCCGGACCTCGGAAAGCGACCCATCCTTCACATGCTCGAAGCCATTGTCGTGACCGGCCTTTTCCACGAGCACTCGCTCCAAAGGGTTCACGGACCGGCCTTCTGGTCATCGGAGCTCGTACCATTTCCCTCCATCGAAGCAGCCATCTCCATCTGGGTGAGCAGCGCCCCATCCAAAACGGGTCTCGGAATTTTCGCCATCACGGTCTCGCAAAACACCTTGTCGTTTAGCATTTGGTACCTCACATCCCTGCACAGGCAGTGGATCCTCATGCCATCGACCAGTTCGGAAGCTTCGAAGAAGTCGCTCATCGGACCATCCTGGCTTGCGTTTCACAGTAGCAAAGGCTATGCTCCCAAGACTCATCAGCCCAAGGCTGAAGGAGCTGGGCCAACGCCACGTGCGTTGGCCTTACTTTTTCTGCCGCATCAAGATTGGCGCTTTGCATACTTGTTCTGCAGGCTGCGGCGCTTGCTTTCATAGTCAATCCAGTACGCCGTAATCAGCCTTCGTTGCCCGTCTGGATAGCGCTTCATCACGACCACGTAGTCACAGGCTTCCAGCCAGAGGTAGGTACGGATCTCGCCGCTACCCTCCTCGAAATCCCAGCTCCTAACGGCCGGATCGCTTAGATGATCGAATAGTGCGCGCGCCCAGGGGAGCCTTTCGCAGCGACGAAAGTCTGGCAGGCGGTTTCCCGAGCCCGGTGGATCCTCTCGTTCTGTCAGGTGCCAGAAGATCAGTTCCTTGCCGCGCTCCCTTTCAGGGAAGAACCAGACGCGTCGACCATGGTAGAGAGGTGGGTTCAGGATGAAGTCCTGACGAAAGGTCGCATAGAGCGTATGAAGAACCGCCTCGTTCCAGGGCGATATCGGCATGAGTTGCGGGAGCCACTCCGGTGTGTCGGGTTCGATCATGCCGCCACGGGCCTTCGTGGGGTGAATAGGAAAATGTTGAGCTTCTGTTCCCTGAGCGATGTTGCCCGCAACAGGCTGTGGCCCCAGCGTTCTTCAATACGGCGGATGACCGCCTGCTTCGCGGCGTTTCCGTGAAGCCCGCGGTGGCGGTAAGCGAGGGCGCCGATCAGAAAATCTGCCACTTGCATCAACTCGGCTTCATGTGAATGAACGTTCTGAATGTGGCAGATCATCTCGCTGGTGAAGTCGTACACGTTGCTGCACAGCACTTCGCGCAGCTTCTGCACCTTCTTGCGGCTGCGTGTGTCCTTGATGTCGAGGTAGATCGCGTAGCAGCTGTCGGGCGAAAGGATCTTGCTCAGTAGTGAGAACTGCATCTTGTAGTAGAAGAGGTCATGATCGCCTTGGTTGAAGGCCGTATGATCCAGTGCCTGTTTGTTGTGGACCACAAGTCCACGAAAATGCAACGACGACTCGCCGATGAACCAGTCCACCAGGTCCAGGTAAAAGGGAAGGCGGGACGCAGATGCCTTGGACCACTTCAACTCGCCGCGGGCACTGTGCCTTCGCTTGAGGTCGCGCAATTCCGCGGACAGTCTCCGCGTCTGGTCCTGCAGACACCAGATCGCGCCCAGCACCATGACCGGCTGGCCATCGTTCGGAAGATGACAGGACTCGTCGCAATAAACGTTGTATAGCTGGGGTTCGACGGTTGTGCTCAATGCAGATGACCTCGTTCGAGTCTTTCCCAGGCGTGCGGCGCGAAGCGATGGGTGCGGTAGCCGTCAAGCTTACCCGACTCCCTCTCACACCAGCTCCTGCTGAAGTGCGCCAAAGCGCCTGCGGAAGAGAAGCCCGTCCTCGCTATCTGCGGAAAGCGTAAGGCGTACGAACGGTTTGAAGTCGGGGGCAGGCTCGGTCGATGTGGTGACAATGTACTGGAACGCGCCGGCACTGTTCGAAGCAACGTGGCCCAGTAAGCGCCACAGCATGGCTTCGCTCATCTCCGCTTCGCGTGGGGAGTCGTGGAGCAGGAACCCAGGATGGAAGCTCTGCGCTGAAGTGCTATCCAGCAGGCAGGCGATGTCGCCGGCAAGGATCTCCAGAACACTGAAGGTCGTCGAGTGCATCGGACCCATCCGGAATGGGCGGTTCTGATGTTTCTCGTCATCGTTGAACACACCCCAGGTGAATCCCGGCAACGCGTTGGCGACGACATTCATGGTCTCGCCAAGGCTGTGCCGTCGCGCGCCCATCGCGCCACGCTCCGCTTCATGTTTGCCTCGAAGTACTTCGAGCCGATGCCTCCCTCCCTGCAGCCTCTGTTGCGCATTCACCAATTCGATCCAAGGGGAGCTGCCGGCGATGACCGCTTCGTAGTTCTCGTAGTCGTCAATGGCCCCGCGGAGCAGCTCATGCCTGGACACGGTTTCGGCGTGTCGCCTGTCCAGATCTCCAATCCGCGACTCGATCTTCGTGAGTTGGTTATCGTAAGGTGCAGTCTCGGCGCTCAGAAGCTCACGTCGACCGCGAAGGTCGACCAGCCTGCGCTCGCGAAGGCGCTGAGCCTCGTGATGCCGCTTGATGCTCTGCGCGCGATCGATCTGGTCCAGCTCGATGCGCTCGTTCACGTGGCGGCAGTCCTTGAGCAGCAGGTGCCCAGCATCGCACCATGTCGCGAGCCTCTGCTGCAGGGACGAAGCCTCCTTCTGTAGCTCGTCAACCCGATCGAGATCGCCCGCGTTGAACGCTTCCAGCTGCTCGATCTCGTTGTTGACCAGCTCGATCGACCTCTTGAGCGGGAAGCGCTTTTCAATCAAGGCCTCGCGCTCTGTCGCACGTCGTAGCCGCTCAGCGTCGATGGATTGAAGCTCTTCCTGATACGCATCATGTCGCTGGCGGGCAATAGCGATCAGATTCGGGTGGTCAATCAGTCCGTCCTGTCGGAACGGAACTTCATCCGGAACGTCAAGCAATCGGCTCAGCTGTCGACGCGCGTGAGTCAGGAGGTATTGGGGCTCCTCGCTAAGCGCCTGCAATCTCGCCTCTAGCTCGCTGACCTCCTTGCTGGCGCTGTCCAGGTCCCGAAGGGCCGTGGCGTCTTTCAGCAGGCCGAGGACGATTCGAAGCAATGCCACAGGGGACTTCGCCGGCAAGCTGAATCCGACGCCTTCGGCACGCCATTGGAAGTAGTTCTGGTAGCGGGCATTCTGGTCACGCGAGCACCAGGCCAGGAGATGATGCCATTGGATGGGCTGCTTCGATCCTGGCAGCTCCTGCACTGGAAGGACGCCGACCAGATGCTGTTGCAGCGCTGCTTGATAGGCGTCGAACTCATTGTCCGACACATTGGCAGCCAATCTTCTCCAATCGGCGTTGCGCGAAGCCCGGTAGTGCTTCTGATGCTGCCATGGTTTCAACACAGTCCAGGCTTCGCCGCCGACGTGAACGCGGGCCGCGACCCCGCCTTCCTTCAGCTCTGCGCAGAACAAGAGTTCTTCGCGCAAGTTGGAGCCTTCAGACCAAAGTGGATCGTCCAGGACGAAGCGCAGCAACTGGCAGAAGGCGGTCTTGCCCACCCCATGCCCTGAGCTGCCGCTTGCTGGCGGAGAAACGACCAGATTGAGCCCGCGCCCAAAGGTGATCTCGCGCACAGGCTGCTCGGATGTCAGCGAATCCAGCAGCCACAGCGTCTCCACCCACAGGTGCGGCCTGTCTGAGCCGACTGCGCGGGCGCCGACTTCAGGCATGTCGCCTCATCCTCGCTTGCGCGAGACAGGCTGCGCCTGCGATGCCGAACCTGCCATTGTTGCCTCCAACGCGGTCTCGTGTTGACGACGCGCTTCAATCAACGCCTGTGCCAGCGACTCGGTGCGCGCATCGCCAATCACGTCGGTGAGTACATCGGGCGCGCGAACGGAGAGCGGTGCCGTGACGGGAACGCCGAGCAGGGAGCGCAGCCAGTCGCAGAGATGTGGCCAGCGTGCGTTGCTCAGCGCAACCCGCCAGCGGTCGAGTTCTTCGGCATACCGGGTGCTTGAAGGAAGCGGTGTGGCCAGAATCAAGCGCAATTGAGTGTCGTCGCAGGGCCCGGCTTGCAGGAGCACGTCGCAGACCAGGCCGGCAAGGAAATCTTCGGCTTCGGAGGCCGGAGTGCCGCCTTCGGCATACATGGGCAGGGGTGCCGTACGCCGCGCTGGAATGGTGAGGCGTTTCTGAACTTCCAGTGCATCCCAGGCTTCCAGCACCAGGCGCTGGGTGCGGTACTCGCCATGGGCCTTGAGTTCGTTCTTCTGCAGGACGCGAAAGGTCTCGGAGGGGTAGTCCGGGCCTTCGATGTCGGCGGGGTCGAGGATATAGCGCAGTTCGTCGCGGGTGAGCCCGTAGGCGCGGGCGTACCAGGCGTCGAGTTCGGCGCGCAGGTGGGCGCGGCGATCGGGGTCAAAGCGGAAGGGCGGACCTTCGAAGCCGAGTTCGCGTGCCCAGGGTTCGAGGTCCCAAGCGGTGTATGTGAGTTCCAGCACTCGGGGGACGATAAAGGCCAGGTCGCCAGCGACAAAGTCTTCCGGGCCTGGAAGAGGCAACTGACGCAAGAAGTAAAAGCTAAAGTTCATGCCGCCAACCTTCTGGCGCGCTACATAGTCAAACGTCAGCGAATTGAGCCCGGCCAGAAGACAGGCTTGCGCAACGGCGTTGCGAGCCGGACAGAGCAGGAAGATGCTGTCTCCTGCCCCGCTCATAGGAAGGACATTCGCGATCATCGTCCTTTCGTCCGTGGATCGAGAGTTCCTTCGCCAACCCAACAGCCACTGCCACTCCCAGTCCTTGTCCGTCAACCGTCGCCGCACGTCGGCCCCCTCCACCCAGTATCGCGGCGTGGGAGTGAAGCGCGGATTGGCCTTCTCGGCTTCAGTCACGTCGCGGCTGCCGACATCGCCCTTGCCAGCCTGACCTTTCTCGCTGGCTTCGTACGTAGCCCAGCGGTGGTCGAACTGGTGGATCATCTTGGCTTCGTACAGCGGCAGATCTCTTTCGCTCGCGGAGTCCGCGAACAGATGGCTGTCGCTTGACATGTTGTGCGTGCCTTGCATGAAGCGGATACCCCAAGGGTTCCGCTCCGGTCGGGTGCCGCGCCCCTCGCGGATGAGCACGGGCACGCGAAGGTAGATCTTGCGGGTCAGCTCGGCATCGCGCCTCGCACGAAACACCGGGCAAGTCAGCGTATTGGGGTTGATCCGAGTGAAATCTTCCGCACCCAGCGTGAATCGTCGGCGCGGATCTGTCAGTTGCCCGATCTGGGTGAGGAAGAACGCGAACTCCGCTTCAGCGGCTTGGCCCAAAGTCAGCAGGCAGAACTTGTAGCTACGGTGGACACCGGGAAAAATCCCCTCACGGTTCTCGAAGTCGTACAGACTGGCCAGCCGTCCACCCGACGCAATCGCTCCGAAGTAGGCCTTGGTCGAATCGTCGGTGGCGATGCCGGTCGGCACGATGAAGCCGGCACGACCGTTCGTGTCCACGATTTGGCTGATGGTCTCGGCGAACAGCGCATACGTGTTGACACGTCCAACCCCGGTCAGCCGATAGCGGCCACCGTCCTCACCGTCCACATGCGCGAACGTGCTGGCTGCGTCCAAGTTGCGCTTTGTGGTAAGAAACTCGCGATAAAGGCGCTGCTCGGCGAGGCAGACCGCTATGCCTTGATCCCGATCAGGGTAGAGGTTGTGCGCCAACCTGCCTTGGGCCAGCCAGTCGATGCGATGGCTGCGCTCGGCCTTGTTCTTCGCCTGCGCCACTAGCGGATTGCGGGTGGCAAAGAACTCTTCCTCCTTCAGCTCAACATGTTCCCAGGGCGGATTTCCCAACACGCAATCGAAACCACCCTGTGCGAACACTTGCGGAAAGGTCAGCGGCCAGTGCAATACGCGTGCCTCGCGGCAAGCCGCGCGCGCGGCACCAAGCTGCCGGGCGTGCAGCGCGCCCGGCGTAGCCCCTAACAGCTCGAAATAGAGTGACTGGCTAGTCGGGATCTGTTCGGCACTGGCTTGGGTCTTGGGCAGCAGAAATGCACCGAGTAGCAGGTCAGCTGCATGAGCGAGGTGGCTGGACTCTGCCTGCTGCTGAAATGCTTGCCATGCCGCGGCGCGAGCTTCGATGTCCGCCGTGGTGGCGTCGGGTAGCGCCTCCAGCGCCTTGAGCTGATCCATGCCGCTGGCGACGTCGAAGCGCATCAGCTGTTGGCCACGATTGAGGTCGCGCTCCAGCTGCTTGAGACCCAGCTTGTTCGCCTTCGCAAGTTCCCTGCACACGTCCTTGTCATCGCCGGACAGCGGCTTGAAGGCCGCCGCCGGGATGCCGGCCTCCAGCGCCTTGAGGTCAGTAATGCCGAGTAGGGCATCGCCGCATTGCAGGTGATGATCGAGAAAGGATAGCGGTCTGCCCTCCTCAAAGCCCTCCAACCACAGGGCCGTGCGGCACAACTCTCTCGCCATCGGGTTGCGGTCGACGCCGTAGATGCAGCGGCCGATGACTTCACGCAAGGCATGACGATAGTCCGGCTCGAGGACAGCGCCCTCCACGCTGCGCAACGCGGCCAGGCGCTCGGCCAGTCGCCGGGCAGCTGCTAGCAGGAAGTGCCCGCTACCGCATGCCGGATCTATCACCTTGATACTAAGCAGGGCCTCGGTGGGGTTGTCGGGGCACTCGGCCAGACGTGCATTGATCACCGGGTCCAACGCGGTGCGAATCAACTCGGCAACCAGCGTGTCTGGGGTGTAGTAACTACCGCTGATCTTGCGCGCATGGCCTTGGGTGCTGCCCTCGCTGGTCAGGCCGACGAAGCCGAACCGGCGCGCGGATAGTTCCAATTCCGGCACCAGCTCAAGCAGGCTCTCGTAGACGCTGCCCAACTCCTCAGGGCCCATGTTTCGATAGTCGATCGGCACCCGCAAACCGCCGACACCGGCCCAGCGCAGTTGCTCCAGTGCGGCGAGCAGATCAGCATTGGCGAGACTCGCTACGTCCAGGTCCGGACACTGTTCTGCGGCGAACAAGCCGCCCAGCGCCGGCAGCGCCAGTCGCGCTTCGCCATCCCGCAGGCCGCGGAAGACGATACGGGTGGCTTGCCAGAGATCCTCGAAGCTCGTTCTGGCGCGCCGCTTGAGCACGCGCTCGCGCAAGCGAGCCTGGGAATAGCCTTCGGCGTAGGCACGGCGAGCCGCAACGGCTGTCGGGCTGTCATCGTGCGGATGCAGCAGCCCGCGCTCCTCGACGGTGAAGACGAAGATCAGCCGATAAATCAACCGCAGCAACTGCTCGAAGTAGCCGTCCTTGTCCAGCTGGCCATCCTGCAGGCGCTGACGCAATGTGCCGTTGCCAGAGTGCTGGAGAAAGCCGTTCCCAAGCGCAAGCAATGCGCTCGTGACACCGCTGCGCAAGCCCTCCCTGACTCGAGTGCCTTCCTCACGACCGGTCTCGCGCCAGTTCTCCCAGATGCATGCCTGGGCTGGCGCGCCCGCTTGGCCGGCGCGGCTGGCATGCAACAAGCGCCAGACCAGCGGGAACTCGGGATAGCGCTGGGCGCCGAGCAGATCCTGCAGGTCGAACTCCAGATAGCTGGGGCGGGTTAGCGTCGCCGCATCGCGCAGCAGGCGCAGCTGACGACCGTTGCTGACGATGCCCCACAGATGGTCGTCGCTGGCATTGAGGAATTCCTGCGCCAGCTGAAATGCCGACTTGCGACGGCTGCCGCTACCGCTGACTGCGAAACGTTCATCGGGATCGTCCAGGCCCAGGTTGTGCGGCGCCACGACCACAGGCAGCACGCCCGCGATGAGTTGCACAGGGTATCGGCGCTCAGCGAGTGCCATGCCGTCGATGGCGTGAATGCCGTGGTAACCGAAGGCATCTTCGAGCAGTTCCCGCACGAAGGCGTGCGTCGTTGAAGCTGGATCCAGGTCGGTGCGTTCAAGCATGGAGGCAAAGTGCTTCCATTGCGCCGAAGCGATCTGGAAAGCACGGCTGAAATCATCCTTCAGCTTGAGCCCCTTGGGCGTCCCGTAGTCAGCTTCGGCTTGCCGCGCGGCCTGTCCGTGCGCAGCCTTCTCCAGCTGATCTGGGAGGAACAGTCCGCCCACCAGACGCAAGCAAGGCAGGTCAAGCGCGGCGTGCTGTCCTCGAACGCGCTTCATAGGGCGTCCGGGAGCAGTACGTAGACGCCAATCAGATCAAGCGGCAAGCAGGGGCTCACGCTGTACTGGCCGACGTCACGGGCGGCCTCGCGCACGCGGCGGTGATCTTCCAGCAGGGCTTGCGCACGTTCGTCGGCAAGGGATTCCAGCTTTTCAGGGTGAGCGCGAAGGAAAACCATCGCCGCCTCGATTTCGTGCTGGATCTGAGCTGGGGAGAGGTTGCCGCTGGGCTGGCACTGGAGCAGCGCATCGGTGCTGGACTCGACTGACCAGACCGGTGAGGCGCGACCGCGCACAGCCAGAGTGAGTGTTTCCTCAGCCATCAGCTGGTGGGGTTGGCGACGGCGGACGTAGCTCAGCTGATGACGCAGGCGTAGCAGGTAGAGGGTGGTGACGACCTCCACATCGCCCGTGACGGTTGCCGCGCAACGCGCGGCCATGGGTTGCTCGCCCTGAAGTGTGTCCTCCAGCAGATGTTCGGCAATCACGGTCACCAGCGGATGACTGCGATGAAGCTGAGCCAGATCCAGCGTGTGAGGCAATGCCAGACCTTCGTCTTCCAGTCGCAGCCGCAGGGGCTCGGGGAAGTGCTGTGGCAGGAACCGTACATGGTCCTTGCGCAGCGGTTCTAATGGCGAGTTCAGGCGCGCGCAGGCGCTCCGCAGGAAGCGATGCACATCGGCCTGATCGCCCAGGGCCTGCTGCTGCTTGCGCCATTCCGGCAACACTTCGTCAGGACGGATTCGGCGCTGGGCAAAGACGGTGCGGTTGGCCTTGGCCTTGTCCAGCGCGTCACGCCACTGCGCCTGGAGCGGTTCGAGCAGTTGTTCGGATTCGCCGAAATCGAAACTGGCCTGGGGTGAGTTATGTTGGGCGTCGCTGCGCTTCATCAGCGCGGCCTTGACCAGTGCCTGATTGATGCGCAGTTCGTCCTCGGGCATGGGCACCAATACACCAAGTTCCTTCTGGATCGCCTCGCCTTTGCGCAGGATCACATTCAGGACGAAGCCATCGACAGGGTTGTCCTGACCATAGAGCATCGTGCAGCGCACGCTCTTGGCTTCCTGCCCGAAGCGATCGACCCGGCCCTCGCGCTGTTCATGACGGGTGGGGTTCCAGGCCAGGTCGTAATGCACGACGGCAGTAAACAGATGTTGGAGGTTGATACCTTCCGAAAGGCAATCGGTGGCCACCAGCACGCGCCGGTTTGCTTCGGTCATGCTCTCGACACGGTCCTTGCGTTCGTCGGGGGTCTGCTCTCCGGTCACCGCCTCCACCAGAACATCTGGAAAGTCGCGCCGCAGATGTTCGGCGACATAGTGCGCCGTGGCCACATAGCGACAGAAGACCACGACATGGAAGCCATCCGACAGCAACTCCTGCAAGTGGCGAACCAGGACTGAAAGCTTGGGATCAGTCGCACGGCCGGACAGGCGCTGGGCTTCGCCAATCAAGGATTGCAGACGCAGGGTGTCCTGCAATTGTGCTGGTGGCTCCAGATCGCTGCCGGACAGATCATCAGCCTGACCATCGTGAAGGCGGTCGTCCAACAAGTCCGAGGCTTCGTCGACGGCAGCACCTTCCAATCGCGTGGTCAGGGCTTTCACAGCGGCCGCGGGCGAGGAGGCGACACAGCGCAGAAGTGCCAATGTGGCGTACCAGATCAGGCGAGCGCCACCGCCCCCGGCGTGTTGCATGCTTTCGGCCAGATCTCGGCAATAGGCCTGCACCGAATCGAAGAAAGCGCCCCATTCGCCGCTGAGCTGATAGGTGATCTCGGTCTTCATGCGGCGGGGGAAGGCGCGTCCCTCTGAAGACTCGATCTGCCATTCCTCGATATCCTTTCGGCGGCGCTGAACGAAGTGCCGCGCCAGCCGTTGGCGCAATGGGTGGTCGGCCGAGTTATGACCCTGCAGGCCGGCGAATTCCGGATCGAGCAAGGCAATCAAGTTGTAGAAGGCCGCTTCGTCCCCGGAGTGAGGCGTAGCTGTGAGCATTATGAGGTGCCGCTCGGGATCGACCAGAAGGCGCTGCAGCAACTCGTAGCGCAGCTGCTTGCCGCGGCCTCCGGTTGCGCAAGTGTGCGCCTCGTCTACGATCAGGCACTCCGGCGCGATGCTGAGGAAGTGATCTCGGTGGCGTTCGCTCTTGATGTAGTCAAGGCTGACGACCACGATCCGATGATGCTCAAACAAACTTACGCCGTGCGGTAACTCACGCTCAACGCGGTTGGCAGTAGCCGCCGTGAGAGCGACTGCGGGCAAGTGAAAGCGATCGGCCAGCTCGCCCTGCCATTGATCGACGAGATGCGGCGGACAGAGCACGGCCGCTCGGCCGATCTCCCCGCGGTCCAGCAGTTCGCGTACGATCAGGCCGGCTTCGATGGTCTTTCCGATACCGACGTCATCGGCGATGAGCAGACGAACGGTAGACAAGCGCAATGCCATCAACAAAGGAACCAGCTGATAGGCCCGGGGTTCGACACCAATGTTGCCGAAGGATCGGAACGGTCCAGCACCGGCGCGCAACTTCAGCCGCAGCGCATCTCGCAGAAGCAAAGCGCCCGCATGAGTACCTGGCCGCGTTGGGTCCGGCCAGTGGAAACTCGCTGATTCGACTGGATCGAGCTCCAGGTCAGGGATAACGCCGACGACATCTTCGTCTGCACCGCCGAGTGGACGCAGTCGCAGCCAATCCGGCCTTGAGTCGCCGAGTACGACCCACTCGCGGCCGCGTGCGCGAACGAGATTACCCGGTTGGAATGAGAGGCCCGATTGCATCATTGATCAGTTCTGGGTTGACCCGAACACGGTGGGATGGAGGGAGAAAAGCTCGGACCAACGGGCCTGATCGGAGAAGTCCAGGACCTGCCAACCCTTGTCGACGAGCAAGCTGCGCAGATGATCTGCGAGTGGGTCGATGAACACCAGCGCGCGCGACTGTCTGTACTGCCCGGCAGCGCTTGCAGCTCCGCCCGCCACGACGACATTCAGTGCGTCAGGTTCCCGCAATCCGCGGGTCCGCAGCGCCTGCAGCCATTCGCTAGATGATGGATTTGGATCGTCATCAGGCGTGCTCCCCACGTGGCTCGTCAAACTGACGCGAGACTGCGCCAACGCCACGAGAAGATCGAGTACGTCCGAATCCCGACGGTTGATGTGGTCGTGATCGGGCTGGTTGAAGTACGACAACAGGCATCGATAGCAGCCGGCTTCGCAAGTGGCGATCCCATTTCGCCGCTCCTCCCACTGATCCAGTTCGGATCGAATCCAGACGCCTTCCGGCGCCTTGTAGTGCATCAGTTCCAGCGCCGCAGAGGCCACCTGCGCGAGGGCATCTGGATCGGTAGCGAGGCGGGTGAGCACGCCCGCGCCACCTTCGGCGGACTCATAGAACATCAGCGCTCTGCGATTATCCGAGGTGGGCAAGGGCTCGGCGACCAGCTCTGATTCCTCGATCTGGAAGCTCATCTCGATACCGCGCTTGAGCGCCGCCTGCAGGGTGGCCATGGTCGTCAGAGAGAGGGGCCTGACCGGACTCAACGTGAGCAGATTCCGGTGATCTTCAACGAAGGGCACGATGCGCTGGTTGGGGATCTTGTCGATCGAGGCTTCATCGGCATTCTGAGACGAATCGTCAGCGGTGGGATCGTCCTGCTTGCTCCAGGTGCCAGTGATCGGATTGATGTAGAAGCCCAACTGTTCCTTGTTCTTGCGCCGGCGCCAGCCGCGATTGATGCGCCACAAGCGTGCCGATGGCGTATAGACCAGACCCGCCAGCACGTCTTCTCCCAGGCGCACCTCCGCCTGCCGCTTCTGGATCTCGCCGTCAGGGCCGGGCATGAAGCGATAGGTGGTCTGTAACTCGAAGCCCTGGCGCTGGCGGTCTTCGTCGTTGATCGAGATCCGCTCGACTGCCACGGTTTCCACCGTTTCGATACGGTAGAGCTGCTTCACCCAGTCGCCTTCGGTCAGCAGCGCATCGCAATGCTCGCAGCGCTCGGCGAGCGGCTCGGGGTCACCCGGCTCACCCAAATGCCCATAGCCGCACTGACTGCAGATGCGCGAGGCGATCGTGCTAAGTAGCCCGCTGCCCGAGACATGTTCGGCCGCGCCAACATTCAGCTTGGCCCGAACCACACGGTACATGCGGCCCTGATGATAAATGAGGCTGCGCGGACCGAACTCGGACAGGGCAAGGAAGCGCGGTCTGCTGACCATGTTCCCCTCGTCATCAGCCGCACCTGCGCCACTGCCGCCACGTGCGGGAATCCACGCCATGAGTGGCAAGCGCGGGAAGTTGTAGCCCGGTAGAAATCCCTGACTGGCCAGATAGCGGTAGGTGTAGAAGTCGGTTCCTTGGGAATTTCCGGACTTGAGCAGGACCGCATATTGACGCGCAGCATCACCATAACGACGACTGGCGTTCTGCCGCTCGCCGTGGGTTGCGGTGTGACTCTTGACGATCTGGTCCGCCAGATCCATCTGCTTGCGGGTTGAGTCGAAGAGCACACGCCAGCGCTCCAGAGCGCCAGAAAACATGCCGGGCGAGCCCTCGATTACCTTGTCCACGTAGTCTTCGGTGAACCAGTCGACTTCCTGCAGCGACTCGCGTAGGCGTGCAGCGACGGTGCGCGCGCTCGTGCGAGCCCGCGCGAGTACGTCAGTTGCAGACAACAGCTCATGCAGCGGCCCCTTGACCGGCTTGCCAGGCAAGTCCAGATCCAGTAGCGGCGCAATGCTGCTGTCCAGTTCGACCCTGGTAGAGGCGAGCCAGATCGCGCGCAGATGGCTTTCGAGCAGATCGCGATTGGCCAGGTCCAGGGTCGGGGGTTTGACGACACCGTGGACCATTTCGTCGGCGTGACTGAAGAACCACTGGTCATGCGGGCTTTGTGCCGCACAGTAGGTGATGACCAGCGCTTGCTGGCCCGAGCGACCGGCACGACCGCTCCGTTGGGCGTAGTTGGCCGGTGTCGGCGGTACGTTCCGCAAGAAGACCGTATTCAGCGCTGAAATGTCGACGCCCAACTCCATCGTTGGCGAGCAGAACATTACCGGCAGCCGCTCCAGCGGCGTTTCGTGGGCAGGATTCTGTGCCCAGTCTTTGCGGTCCTTCTCGCTGTAGCGGAAGCGCTGTTCCAGCCACTGCCGCCGGCTAGCCTCGACCTGAGCAGTGTGTTCCTGGGCCTCGAACTCGAACAGCGGATGGCCGGGCTGACGGAGCAGTTCGCCAATTTGCAGGTAGAGCTGCCTGAAGAAGGTGTTGGCGGCGCTGGGTTTCGGGTCCTCTGAGACCAGGCACCAGTCCATGGCTGCCGCGTTCAAGCGCCAGCCGACGAGTTCGTTGTCCACCGCCAGCTTGTGCACATAGCCATAGAGTGCCGCTGCCTGCAGCATGGCCTTGATCAGTTCGGCCCACTCTGTCTCCCTCCAGGCATGGGTCTGGTCTGCGAACGGCGTCGCCTTCCAGACCTTGGATGACTTGACTCGCTTGAGCAGACGCGATCGTGGACCGCCTGCGACCACATCGGTCCTGGGCCTTCCTCGGTACTCCGGCCGCCGGTCAAGGATCAGGAATCGGGCTGTTTCGAGGCTCTCATCAGGCGCGAAGGCCCAACGCTCGTGCAAATAGGAGAATGCGCTGTTGCGCGCCTTGTCCTGCTCGGTGGGATCGAGATAGCGACTTTCCAGGCACAGGCCGCGACGCATCTCGTCGAACAGCAGCTGAAACAATTCGGCACGGCTGGCAGCATCCAGTCGACCCAAGACCGAGTCTTGCGGAACAAAGAGGCTTTCCTCGCTGCAGAATTCCTGCATGCCTCGATAACGAATTGCCAGCAGGCCCAATTGGTCCAGATTGGGGTTGTTGAATCGCCAGCCCCGACGCAAGTCTCGAAGCAAGCGATAGCCAATGACAAACCGGAGTGTGCGCTGTGCCTCCTGCCGCGCCAGCCCCATCAGTTTGGGTGAACGCAGGTACTCAGACAGTGTCGCTACGTCAACCTGCTGAAATCCAAGTGAGGTGAAGACCGCATCAGCGAGGTGCTCTTCAGTGAGCACGCCCTGGCTTGCCTTGAGTGCTCCGATCAATGCCGCGCGCAAGGTGAGCAGAAAGACGAAGTCGTTGAAGTGACCCGCCTGCAGTGCAGCATCCTGACGGTTGTCGGAAAAGCCAAGCAGCTTGCGCGGATCAGGCATTCCTGCTGGAAGGTCAGCCTGCCGGAAGAGCAGACTGAGTGCGCTGACGGTAAGCATCGTCGTCGCCGAAGACCTGCCCTCACCCGAGAGGCTGGAAAGGCGGTTGATGTCCTTGCCATGCGCCTCGTGAACCTCCCTACAGGCCAAACAGAAGCGAAACTTTCCTGGAATGAACCAGTAGGGCTCGCCGCGACCCTCCAGACCTTGCGCATCGACTCGTGTCGGTGTGGGTACAGCTGCTCGGTAGCTGGACTTGACCTTCGGCTCCGATCTGGTGAGGTCCAGCCACCCTTCCGGGAGATCCTCAATGCTGCCGGTGTAGGCTAACTGGTCGGACTGCGGGCACAGGAAGCCAAACCGGGCAGCGTCCGCATCCTCGGCGGTCATGTCATCAATTTCCCGCGGATCGAACTGGATGTGACTTCCCTGTTCAGTTCGCCAGACCGGGTGGTACTCCTGGCCACAATCGCGACAGAAATGCGCCGGGTACAAGCGCACTCCCTCGCCTTGCCGTCCTGGAGCGAAGCGTTGCGCATCCAGGGTAACGTGCCGCTTTCCGGGTGCCTCAAGAGTCGTCAGAACTTTTCCGGGGCCACTGATGAACTGATGCAGCTTGAAGGCGAATGGCGCTCGGCCCAGCGGTGTCCTGAGCTCGTTGGCGGCAACCAGGAATCGCTGCAATGCCGTCTTGGCTTCTCCTTGGGAGCACCCTGCATCGACCATCAGTCGTTGGCTGGCCTGGTGCAGCGTGACTGGCCTGGCCCGGCGCGGCGCTTCGTCACCATTGAGCTCAATTCCTAGCGTCAGCTCGACCCAGATCGCCAAGGGCGACTTCTGGAAGGCCCCTAGATCTGGCCAGGAAAACTCCTCACGCTGCACTTCAGCGAGCAGGAGCGGACAAACGGCCGCTACGTCTTTCGACTGGTCGGTCACTCGCTCCAGCGTCTCACCGATGACATCGTGCTCGGAAACCCGGACACCGAAAAGCTTGCTGGCCACGTCGGCAACCGTTCTGTTTCGATCGGCCGGGTTCCCTGCGCTGGACATGGTGGCCGAGGTGCCAATGCAGACCAGATCCTCCGCATTGAGCCGCTCTCGCAGTCGCCGAACCAACATCGCTACATCCGCACCTTGCCGACCGCGGTAGGTGTGAAGTTCGTCGAGCACCAGAAACTGTAGGCCACGACAGTGCTCGACAACGCGCCGATCCGTGTCGTCGTGCCGAGTCATGATCAGCTCAAGCATCATGAAGTTGGTCAGCAGGATGTCGGGCGGGCAATCCGCAATCTGAAGTCGCTCGCTCTGGCTTTCCTGGCCCGTGTAGCGGCCCACGGTGAAGGGTCTGGATCCTTCGGGAAAGTCGCACAGAAACTTCTCCAGCTCCTCCATCTGGCTGTTGGCCAGCGCATTCATCGGGTAAATCACGATGGCGCAGGTGCGAGGAGCACTATCCACGGACTTGCTGCGCAGGACGTGATCCACGATGGGCAGGAAGAACGAGAGGGACTTTCCAGAGCCCGTTCCAGTTGTGACCACGAAGCTCTGCTTTGACTTTCCCTTCGCCAGTGCCTCGATCTGGTGGGCGAACAGCTGCAGGGGTCTGGGGTCACCCTCGGGCTTGCCGGAAAGGAACAGAGTCGCGCAACCTGGATGCAGCTCACCATGCTCAGACAGCGTCTGAACGGTCGCCTTGCGTTGATAGTTGGGATTGATCTGAATCAGTGGCTCGGGCCAATACCGGCCTGCCGCATACTCGCTATCGACCGCGTCTCTTATGTCGCCAGCGGCGATGCGCGTGAAGCTTCGGGAGAACTCGCTGTAGTCCGAAACGACCTGGTCTCGAAACCGGAAGACATCTTCCATCTGTCCCTCGCCCCCTGAATGGACTCTGATCTTTCGGGATTCGGTCCAGGCTGTAGCCGTGCCTGACTGTCCGATCTACCCAGCAACGCAGCATACCGGGAACAGTGCGGATCTCGGCAGAGTTGGATATTGGGTCATAGCCATGCGTTGCGCGGTCGCGAAAAGCGACCAGCTTCATCCAGTAAGGCCAAACCGCCCAAGCACCACTTTCCGGCCTTCCTCGATCTGACTCTCGACGAAATCCGCCCACCACTGCAGCATCTGCCGCCGCTGGTCGAGCCATTCGGCCTTGTTGTAGACCCTTCGGACGCCCTTGCCTTCGTGGGCGAGGGACTTCTCGATCCAGTCGGCATTGAAGCCGGATTCGTTGAGATGGGTGGATGCGGTGCGGCGGAAGTCGTGGATCACGAAGTCGCGCACGTCGACCTGCAGTGCCCTGATCGCCACGTTCAAGGTTGACTTGCTGATGGGGCGCTTGAGCGAGCTCCGGCTGGGAAAGACCCATTCCGAGCCGCAGGCCAGCGGCTGCAGTTCCTCGAACATGGCGAGGGCCTGATCGGCGAGTGGGACGACGTGGGCGCGGTCCTTCTTCATGCGTTCGGCGGGAATGGTCCAGGTGCGCGCCTTGAGGTCGAGTTCCCCCCAGCGGGCTTCGATGAGTTCCGACTTGCGCACCATGCACAGAATCAGCAGATGCAAGGCCAGCTTGTGAGCGCGCTTCATGCTTGACTGGTAGATGGCTCGCAGCAACTTGCCGAGCTCGTCCGGCGTCAACGCCACTTCCCGGCTACGCGCGACCGCAACGAATCGGGCTTCGATCGCGGCCGCCGGATTGAACTGGATCTTCTGCCGCGCTATCGCATAGGCGAACAACCGCTTCATGATGTTTCGGGTTTGCAGGGCCATCTGATCGGCACCGCGGGCCTTGATGGTGTCGGTGATGCTCAGCACGTCGTCGACCGAGACATCCTTCAGTTGCTTGGCGCCGATCGCCGGAATGACGTCCTTCTCCAGCGCGCGCTGGATGTTGCGGCTGTTGCTGTTGGCGGGTTCGGCGACCTCGCGGAACCAGTGCCACGCGAAGGCTTCGACGTTGTCGGAAGCGCGCTGCTCTTCCACCACCGCGCGCTGCCGGGCGACGGTCTGGGCGCACCAGGTGCTGACAAACAGATCGGCCTGTTCGCGGGTGTGCGGCGGGGCATCCGCCGGAACCGGGTCGCCACGGGTCAAGGCCATCGGCGACAGGCCACGCTTGGCGAGATTCTTCGCCGCATCGCGCCATTGGCGGGCATCGGCCAGCGTCCACGCGGGATAGGTTCCGAGCGTGACCTTCTCCTGCTTGTCTGCAAGCCGGTAGCGCAGCCGCCAGGCTTTGGTGCCGCCCGGCATGACCTCCACGAACAGACCGCCGCCGTCGGCGACTGGGTAAGGCTTTGGTTGCGGCTTGAGGTTTCGGAGCTTGGTATCGGTCAGCGCCATGGCATTCCCCCGTGATGTGTGCCCATGGGTGAAAGGCTGGTGTGCCCAGATTGTCCGATCTGGGCACACTTGGCGGCTTCATGGGCACAACCATGGGCACATTATGCCATGGATGCAGTAGGACTTTGTCGGATCGCATCGGAACGGAAGTGCTGCTTTTGCTTGCAGTAGCGCGGTTCCATTGGAACGGCTCGGTCGGCTTCGGAACCGAATCTACTTGCCGATGCAGAAGCTCCCAAAAATCTCCCCCAGCAGGTCGTCGGCGTTGAAGCGGCCGGTGATTTCGGCGAGCGCTTCCTGGGCGAGGCGGAGGTCTTCGGCGACGAGTTCGGCGCCGAGCTGGTCGACGAGCGCACTGCTGGCGCGGTGGAGGTGGG
>JBGTIE010000569.1:0-3365 GCA_041745855.1 Lysobacterales bacterium
CGAGGATGATTCGGCGCGCCCGCAGTTCGCGCCCGTTGACTACTACCCGGTCCGGTCCAAGCAAGCGCGCGCGGCCGCTGATTGCGCGCTCGCCCAGATCTGATGTGAGCTTGAGGACGCCGCGAACGAACTCATCGCGCAGGCGACGCACGCGCTTGAATACGGCCGGCAGGTCGACCGCAAGGTGCGCATCGCCGGTGATGCCGAATTCGGCGAAACTGGTGCGGCGGTGAAAGGCGTTGGCGGCCTCGATCAGGACCTTGGACGGCATGCAGCCGACGCGTGCGCATACCGTTCCCCACGGATCTTCGTTGATGATGACGAACCGGGATGTGTGCTTCCTTACTTGATTCATTGCCGACAGTCCGGCCGTGCCGGCGCCGATGATGATGACGTCCAGATCTTCGTTCATGATGCGGTCAACAGCCCTTTGCAGTCGTGCACGTGTGCCGGGACAGCTGGCGGTGCGCGGCGCCGCATGCGTCAAGGCGCCAGCTTTGCATGATCAGGCCGCCTTCTTTGCATCGTCGGGCGTATCCAGCGGGAGGCCCAACTTCTCCCACGCGCTGATCCCGCCGAGCATGTTGTGCACACGGCTGAAACCGTTGCGTTTGAGGATGCTCGCTGCCACGCCGGACCGGTGCCCCACATTGCAGTGCACGATGATTTCGCTGTCCTTGGGCAACGCCGGAAGCTGGTTGAGCAGATACCCCACATAACAGTGCTGCGCGCCGGGGATGCGCTTTTCGTTCCATTCATACTCGTCCCGCACGTCGATCACATGCACGCGATCGTGCTGCAACATCCAGTTCGCGGTTTCGGAAGGGCTGGTCGTTGCGATGGATTCCATCGGCAGTCCCTGATCGCGCCAGCTTTCCATGCCGTTGGCGAGGAGGCCCTCGACTGAGTCGATGCCGATGCGTGCCAGCGACATCACCGCCAGCTCCATGGCCTCGGGACCATCGGCGACCAGAAAGATCCGGCTGTGCTTGTCGGCGACCCAACCGCCAAAAGCCGGCAGCCCGTCCAGCCAGATATTGTAGGCCCCGGCAATGTGGGCAGAAGCGAAGGCTTCCGGTGAGCGGGTGTCGATCACCAGACCATTCTTCATCCGCTGCTGGAATTCGCTCGGCTGCAGCACCAGAACAGAGGGAGGCGATCTGAGCGGACGCCCGGGAAGCAGGTTCACTTCTTCCATGTGGGCGAAATAGGGCGGCCGCGCCATCTTCTCGGCCAGCTTGTGCGCGACGAAGTCGCGCCGACTCTTGCAGAACACCGGGTTGGTCCCTTTCTCGATGCCCAGGGTGGAATCGTCGCGCTCGGAGATGTTGCCGCCGCAGGCCGAACCGGCACCGTGCGCCGGGAACAGCAGCGTGTGGTCGCCGAGCGGCGCGATCTGGCGATGGATGGAGTCGTACAGGATGCCGGCGTTCTCGCGGGTCTTGTCGGGATCGGGCAGGTCGGTGCGGCCGGTGTCGCCAACAAACAGCGCATCGCCGGTGAACACGCCCCAGCACTTGTCACCGGAATCCTTGACGTAAACTGCGTAGGACATGCTCTCCGGCGTGTGGCCTGGCGTCTCCAGCGCGACGAATCGGGTGCTGCCCACCTCAAGTTCTTCGTCGTCTTCGAGTTTCACGTCTGTCTCGCCGAACAGCGCGTGGCTGCCGCTGACGATCCGGGCACCTGTAATCTGCGCCAGCGTACGCGATCCAAACTCGAAATCCTCCTGCCGATGCGTCTCCAGCACATAGGCAATGGAGAGGTGGTTCTTCCGCGCAAGGTTCAAGTATTCATCCACATCGCGGCGCGGGTCGATCACCACGGCGAGTCCGCCCCCGCACCCCAGCAGATACGCGTTGTGGCCCAGGCCGGGTGTCTTGATGCGCTGAAAAAACATGCAGCCCTCCAGGACGGATCATCGTGATCAGCGCGTCGCGCGCGGGCGTCGCGGCCGGATTCGCAATGGAGAGCGAGCAGGTCGGACCGCACCGTCAGACGGTAGGGATCTGCGACCGGGATGTCTGTGCGACGGCGCGCATGGGTGAGTTTCCTGTCAGTTTGCGTGTGCAAGGATCAACTTGAGCGTGTTCCCTGGAGCCAACCTCGAGCAAGAAAGTGCCTACTCGTACCGCAACGCAGCCATCGGGGTTACGCCAAGCGCTCGCCGGGTGGGCACAAAGGCAGCGACCAGCGCGGCCAGCGTCAGCAACACACTGACGCCGGCAAAAGTGAGCGGGTCGTAGGTGCTGACGCCATAGAGCACGCCCGCCAGCAACTGGGCGAAGGCCAGCGCAAGCAGCAGCCCGATACCGACGCCGAGGCCGATCTGCCAGGCGCCCTGTGTCAGCACCATCCGCACGATGCCACGGTCATTCGCCCCGAGTGCGCGGCGCACACCGATCTCGCGGGTGCGCTGGCTCACCTGGAACGCAAGCACCGCGTACAAACCGGCTGCGGCAAGCAGCGTTGCAAAGGCGCCGAACACGCCGAACAAGGAAGCGAGCAGGCGCTGTTGAAAGGCGGCGATACTGATCCACTCGGACAGAGAGCGCATCCAGTACACCGGCAGGTCGGCGTCCAGCGCGGTCACTGTGTCGCGCAGGCTGTCGGCCAGGGCATAGGGATTGCCCTGGGTCTGCGCGACAAAGCTGAAGAATCGCGTCGGCTGTTGCGCAAATGGCAGGTAGAGCACGGCGCGGGCGGTGTCCTGGCCATTCTGCGGCACGTGCGCCACGACGCCGACCACCTCGACCCAGCGCGCCGCCGCATCGCGCCCGATACGCAAACGCTTGCCGACCGGGTCCATACCCGGCCAGAAGCGCTCGGCCAGCGGCGCCGCGAGCAGTGCGACAGGCTGACTGTCAGCATTGTCCCGATCACCGAACAGCCGCCCGCGCATAGGTGTTATCCCCAGGCTTGCGAAGTAGCCGGGATCGGCCGACACCACGTCCACCTGCGGCAAACGGCCATCGGCAGCCGGCTCGCTGCCATCGATCTGGATCGCGTCGGTCCCGGTGAACGAGAACGGCACCGAACTGGTGATCCCGGCGGCGACCACGCCGGGAGTCGTTTCCAGGTTACGGCGCAGGCTCTCGCCAAATCGGGCCAGGTCCGCATCGGCCGGGTAGCTGGCCTCGAACAGCCCCAGGCGACCACTGATGACCTGCTCGGCGGCAAACGGCAGATCCATTCGGTTGCGCTCAATCACGCTGCGAACGGTCAGGCCGGCGGTTACCAGCAGCACCATGCACAAGGCGATCTCGAGTGTCGTCAGACCACGCCCGACCCGGCCGCCGATCGAACCTGCACCGCCGTCGCGCATCGCCTGCGCACTGGCAAGGCGGGCCGAGCGCCACGCCGGC
>JBGTIE010000570.1:0-13189 GCA_041745855.1 Lysobacterales bacterium
TCCTACACCATCGGCGAATCCGTGGCCGTGCACGAACGCTGGCCGCTGCAGTTGGCTGCGCTGCTGCGCGACCGGGGGTGGCAGGTTGCCGACCCGCATATCGTTGCCCAAACCGGCTGGACAACCGACGAGCTGAGCGCGGCGCTGGACCGCTGCGAGTCCGAATTTCAGCCCCCCTATGATCTGGTCAGCCTGCTTGTCGGTGTCAACAATCAGTATCGTGGTCGCCCGCTGGACGAATATGCCGATCAATTCGAGGCCTTGTTGAAGCGGGCGTCGGGCTGGGCCGGGGCAGAGGGCAGGCTGCGCGTGCTGTCGATCCCGGATTGGGGCGTGACCCCATTTGCGCGCTCTGATCCACGCAGCGCGAGCGAAATCGCGCAGCAGATCGATGCCTGCAATGATCGCGCCAGAGCCCTTTGCGAGCGTCGCCAGGTGTGCTTCATCGACATCACGCCATGGACCCGGGAGGCAGCTACCAGGCCAGAACTGCTCACCTCTGACGGCCTGCACCCGTCGGCGCTGGAATATCGTCGCTGGGCTGAGAAAGTCTGCTCGTCACTGGACCTGAGAGCTCCCTGATTCAATCAGGCAGTGTCGTCAGCTTGCTATGCACGGGAAAGATTGGAGTTGAGCACCACGCCCGGAGCCTGCGGTGAATCCGCAGGAACCGGGCCACCGACGGTGTGGCCTCAACCCTGCTGCGGTGCCGCTTCGCCCTCGACGGCGTCGCCTTCGCCCGCTTCGCCCTCGCCTTGCAGGGCTTCGCCTGTCGATGCCTCCTCAGGCAGTGCCTCGATCAGGTAGTAGACGCGGGTCACGTATTCAGTATTCGGATCGCTGTCGGCGCCCTCTTCTTCGGTTGAAGCCTCGAATCCGGCAATGCCTTGATCCTCGCCCTCTTCATTATCGGCACCATTGCCGCGCAAACGCATGGGCATCTCGCCAACCAACTCTTCGAACTTCTCACCGATCGGGTGGATCCCGCGCACGCTCATGTAGGCCATCATCTTCTCGGAAGTGACCGTCGACAGACTGCGCCGGCCCCAGTGCTCAGCCGCCAGGAATTTGCCACCGAAGGTCTTGCCGGCCTTGATGTCGGCTGGAAGGGTCACATCTGCCAGGCCCGAGACGGGCAGAAACACATCAAAACTTGCGCTGTAGCGGTCCTTGCTCAGCATCGCAACCTGTGGCCGACCGGTCACCTGCAGTTTGTTCTTCTGCGCGAACTCGTTCAGCTTGGCCACCGTCTCGTCAATCGCCACCGGCATGTTCAGCACTTGATCAGTCGTGTAGACGGTGATCGAGCCGGTGGTCTGCAACGCATCGCGGCGTACCAACTCGACCGCTTTGACATCGATGTCGGAGTAGTCACGCGCATAGGGGGTGCTCTCAAGCAGCGCCTTCAGGCGCATCAGCCCCATCTGGAAGTCTTCACCGATAGCGCCATCCATGTACAGGCCGCGATAGCGCATGATCGGATTCATGCCCAGATCGATGTCATAGGCCCAGGTGGTCTGCACGCCCAAATCGACCGGCTTGAAGCGGAAGCTGACCGTCGCATTACCGAATCGGTCCCAGTTGTGGGCGATCTTGACGACGCGGTAGGGGTCGCTCTCGATGATGCGCTGCTCGGCCGAGCCGATCTTCGGGTCGTCGGACTGCCAGCGATGGCTTGCTCCGAAGCCATGATCGGCGCCGCTGACTTCGGTTTGCTTGGCCTGATCCTTACGGTGCCAAGGCGACCATTCGTCGAAGCGCTTGAATCCGTTGACCATGTCGAAGACCTGGCTGGCGGGGCGCTCGATCACGATGGAGCGCTCCACGTGGCCGGCCTGGGGCAGGAAATACGCCATCCCCAGAAAGAAAAGCGCCACGAAAAGCAGCGCGATCAATAATTCTATGACTGAGCGCATCTGGCCTCACTCCCCTCTTGCGCGGGTCGGGCCAGCCGGCCCGGATGGATGGAAAACGATCTGTAATGGTATAGGTAGGGCCAAGGACCTGTCATGCCCTGGGCGACGACACGCAATTGCGGCGCAGCCACTCGATGGCTCGTCACCCCGTCAGGACTCCTGATCGGACAGTAGCCGGGCGTAGCTTTGAGCATCCAGCAACTGGTCGAAGGCAGCCGGGTCGGCAGCCGCAATGACAAATAGCCAACCTTCCCCAAAGGCGTCTTCGTTGATGCTTTCCGGCTTGTCCTGCAATTGCTCATTGACCGTTATCACGCGCCCACTGAGCGGAGCATACACGTCACTTGCCGCCTTTACCGACTCCACCACCGCACACGCCGCCCCTGCCTCCAGTTCACGGCCAAGCTCGGGCAACTCGACATACACCAGGTCTCCGAGCTGGGCCTGTGCGTGGTCGGAAATACCAACCCGGAAGTGGCCATCCTCGCAGCGTTGCACCCATTCATGCGACTTGAGAAAGCGTAGCTGAGCAGGAATTTCGGTCATGGCGGCCACTCGAAACGGTTGTAAATCAGACGGGGGCGCGAGTGTACATGGTTTCGCTATTGGTTCCGCGTACTCCATGTTCCGCGCAACAGGTGGATCCATGCAACTCATGCGCCATCGGCAGGCGCGCCGTTGCGTACGAAGGGCGGTCGGAACAGTCGGACCGGCACTTCCCGCCCGCGCATGTCCACTCGCAGTTGCTCGCCATGGCCGGCCGGCAAGCGCGCCAGCGCAATCGACTTGCCGAGGCTGGGGGCAAAGCTGCCGCTGGTGATGAGTCCCTCGCCCGCGTCGCTCAGCACGCGCTGGCCGTGCCGGAGCACCCCGCGCTCATCCAGGATCAGGCCGACCAGCACGCGCGCCACGCCGTCGGCACGCTGGCTCTCCAGCACACTGCGGCCGATGAACAATCGATCGGCGGGATCGAAGGCCACCGTCCAGGCCAGACCCGATTCCAGCGGCGTGGTGCTCTCGTCCATGTCCTGACCGTACAGGTTCATCCCTGCCTCCAGCCGCAGCGTGTCACGCGCGCCCAGCCCCGCGGCACCGGCTCCGGCGGTCATCAGTCGCTGCCACAGCCCTTCGGCCAGATCGGCCGGCAGCAGGATCTCGAAGCCGTCCTCGCCGGTGTAGCCGGTACGGGCGACGAACAACTGGTCGGCGTCGACCGCCTGGAAGCGGGTCAGGCTCTCGATCGCCGTCCGCGCTGACTCGCTGACCTGCCCGAACAGAAGCTCGCGCGCCTTCGGTCCCTGCAGCGCGATCATCGCCAGATCCGTGCGCTCGCGCACCTGCAGGTCGAGCCCGGCGGATTGGCCATGAATCCAGGCCAGATCCTTGTCGCGCGTGCCCGCGTTGACGACCAGCCGGAAATGGGTCGGGCTCAGGTGATAGACGATCAAGTCATCGAGCACGCCGCCGGCATGGTCAAGCATGCAGCTGTAAAGGGCCTTGCCCGGCGCCTTCAGCTTGGCCACGTCATTGGCCAGCAGCAGGCGCAGGAAATCACGCGTGGCCGGCCCCTCCAGATCCACCGCCAGCATGTGCGAGACATCGAACAGCCCGGCCGCACGCCGCACCTGATGGTGCTCCTCCATCTGCGAGCCATAGTGCAAGGGCATGTCCCAGCCACCGAAATCCACCATGCGGGCGCCGAGCGATCGATGCAGGGCGTTGAGGGGCGTGGTCTTGAGCATGGGGGCCTCGGGGGATGCGGGGTTCGCGCAGTGTAGTTCGGCGGGCGGGGATGTGGCGAGGTGGGGTCGGAATCGGGGTCGGAATGGGAATCGGGGTCGGGGTCGGTATCGGGGTCGGTATCGGGGTCTGTATCGGGGTCTGTATCGGGGTCGGTATCGGGGTCGGTATCGAAATCGAAATCGGTCCTTGCTGCTCTCGATTCCGATTCCGATTCCGATTCCAACCCCGACTCCCGGCGTCGCATCGCTGAATCAGTTTGCATCTTGCCCTCGCCGCCTGCCCCAAAGCTCGCCGTCCCAACCTGAGGCATACTTGTTCGCCCCTGCCGATCCGCGATGACCATGCTCCGTCTGTTCCCGCTGCTGGCGCTGTTGCTGATGACGCTACCCGTGCACGCCCGCGATCCGCATTCCTACGCCAATCTGGACCAGGTCCGGGTGTCTCATCTGAATCTGGATCTGCTCGTCGATTTCGAGCGTGAGCAGTTGCGCGGTTTTGCGGATCTGACGCTGGACTGGCGCCAGCCCGACGCGCGCACCCTGGTGCTGGACAGCCGTGAGTTGTCCATCGGTCAGATCTGGGTCACTGGCAGCGACGGCCCCTGGCGCGCAGCGCAGTGGGCGCTGGGCGAGTCGGACCCGCTGTTTGGTCAGGCGCTGACGATCGAGCTGCCTGGTCAGCCGAAGCGGATCCGGATCGAGTACCACACCGCGCCGACTGCCAGTGGCCTGCAGTGGCTGGCACCGGAGCTGACCGCGAGCGGCCGCCACCCGTTCCTGTTCAGCCAGTCGCAGGCGATCCATGCCCGCTCCTGGATCCCGATCCAGGACGCACCGGCCGTGCGCTTCACCTACGATGCCCAGATCCGCACGCCTGCTGGCGTGCTGGCCCGGATGAGCGCGGCCAATGACCCGCGTGATGCGGCCGATGGTCGCTACCGCTTCTCGATGACCCAGCCAATCCCGTCCTATCTGCTTGCGATAGCGGTGGGCGAGCTCGAATTCCGCTCCTTGGGTGCGCGCAGCGGTATCTATGCCGAGCCGGCGCTGATCGAGGCCGCGGCGCACGAGTTTGCCGACACCGAGCAGATGATCGAGGTCAGCGAATCGCTCTATGGTCCCTATCGCTGGGGCCGCTATGACCTGCTGGTGCTGCCGGCTTCGTTCCCCTTCGGCGGCATGGAGAATCCGCGCCTGACCTTCCTGACCCCGACCGTGATTGCCGGCGACCGCTCGCTGGTGGCACTGATCGCGCACGAACTGGCCCATTCCTGGTCCGGCAACCTGGTCACGAATGTCGACTGGAATCACTTCTGGCTCAACGAGGGCTTCACCAGCTACGTCGAGAACCGCATCGTCGAGGCGCTCTACGGCAAGCGGCGGGCCGACATGGAGCGGGTGCTGTCGCAGCGCTCGCTCCATCAGGAACTGGCCGAACTGCCGCCGGTGGACCAGCATCTGGTGATCGACCTGCACGGCCGAGATCCCGACGATGGCATGAGCGCGGTGGCCTACGACAAGGGCCACTGGCTGTTGCACACGCTGGAGCAGCGCTTTGGGCGCGAGTTGTTCGATCCCTTCCTGCGCAACTGGTTCGACCGCGGCGCCTTCGCCAGTGTCGATACCGACGACTTCGTCCGATTCCTGCGCGCCGAGCTGATGGACCCGCACCCCGGCCGCTTCAGCGCCGAGGAATTGAACGCGTGGCTGTATCAACCGGGCGTGCCCGCGCACGCCATCGCAACGCGCTCGGAGGCCTTCGAGGCGGTCGACGCGCAGCGCGATCACTGGCTGGCCGGCACCCTGGCGGTGGACGGGATCGAGGTGGCGGACTGGTCGACGCAGGAGTGGCTGCGCTTCCTCGACGGTTTGCCGGACGACCTGGACGGCGCCCAACTCGAGCAGCTCGACGAGCGCTTCAAGCTCACCGGCACCGGCAATTCGGAAGTGGCCTTCCTGTGGTACATCAAAGCGATTCGCGCCGGCCATGCGCCGATACGGCCACGCCTGAACGAGTTCCTGGTCGCCATCGGCCGGCGCAAGTTCGTGCTGCCGCTGTACCAGGAGCTGGCCAAACGCGGTGAACCGGAGCTGGAGTTTGCGCGCAGCGTCTATGCCCAGGCCCGCCCCGGTTATCACCCGATCACCCGCGCCAGCGTCGATCCGGTGTTGCAGCGATGACCCTGCTCGGTATCGGCCTGATCGCCGCGATCCTGTGCGCGATCCATGCGGTGCGTACCGGCCGGACGATGCCGTGGCTGTGGATCCTGATCTTTGCCCAGGGTCTGGGCGCGATCATCTACATCGCGACCCAGATCGTGCCGGAATATTTCGGCAGCTACGGCGGTCGCCGCCTGGGCCGCAAGGTGGTCGATACGATCAATCCCACCCGCGAGCGCAAACGCATTGAAACCGAACTGCTGCGCGCCGACACGCTGGAGAATCGCCGCCGGCTGGCCGAGGAGTGCCTCAGGCTGGGCGACTTTGAGTATGCCCAGATGCTGTTTGCCGACGGCATGAAGGGGATCTACGCCGACGATCCGGTGCTGCTTTACGGGCTGGCGCGGGCCCAACTGGAACAGGACAAGGGTGCCGAAGCCCTGGCCACGCTGGCGAACCACGACGCCGCCGATGCCGGCCACCGGCGGGACGAGACCGCGCTGATGCGCGCTCGTGCGCTGGAACTGACCGGGCAGCTGGAAGCAGCGCTGGCCGCCTATGTCGAGGTCGAAGACCGTATCCCGGGCGAAGAGGGGCGGGTACGGCACGGACTGCTGCTGCAGAAACTCGGCCGCGACGAGGCTGCCAAGGCGCGCCTGAGCAGCTTGATCGAACGGGCCGAACTGCAGCCGAAGTACTATCGCCGCGAACAGGCCGAGTGGCTGGCGCAGGCGCGCGCGGCGCTGAAGCAGTTGCAAAGCCAGGGCTAGCGCGGATGGCCAAGCTGTATTTCTATTATTCGGCGATGAATGCCGGCAAGACCACGACGCTGCTGCAGTCGGCCCACAACTACCATGAGCGCGGCATGCGCACGCTGATCCTGACCCCGAAGCTGGACGATCGCTTCGGGGCCGGCAAGGTCCGCTCGCGCATCGGGCTGGAAGCCAACGGCCACATCTTCCAGCGCGACGAGGATCTGCTGCGGATCGTCCGTGCCGACATCGAGGCGCTCGGCCCGGCCCACTGCGTACTGGTCGACGAGGCGCAGTTCCTGAGCAAGGCGCAGGTCTGGCAGCTCAGCGAGGTGGTCGACCGCCTGCACATCCCGGTGCTCGCCTACGGCTTGCGCACCGATTTTCAGGGCGAGTTGTTCGAGGGCAGCCAGTATCTGCTGGCCTGGGCGGACGAGCTCAACGAGATCAAGACCATCTGCCATACCGGCAAGAAGGCGACCATGGTGGTACGGGTCGACGATCAGGGCCGCGCGGTCACCGCCGGTGCGCAGGTCGAGATCGGCGGTAACGAGCGCTATGTCTCGGTCAGCCGCGACGAGTTCAAGCGCATCTTCGAAGGCGACGGCCGGATCCCGCTGAAGCAGCCGCAGCTGTTGTGAAGAGTTCCAGTGGCCAGTTCCAGTAGCCAGTTGAGGGCCGCAACTGGGTGGCTTTGCGGCATTGCCGCTTGATGGAACACCGAGTTGTACTCGGGCAGTCGCGTCGCGACGTCTAGCCCGGATGTTTCATAAACCTGCTACTGCGACCGCCAATCATCACGCCGTGGCGCGGTCTGCTCCCATTTGTCAGCTCAACGTAGAGCAAACTACGCCTTCACTGCCAAATGGTCCGCGGACCGCACCACGACGCGCCCTTGGCGGTCTCGCTACGCACGTTCATGAAACATCCGGGCTAGCTTAGCGAGCGGGGAATCCCGAGTCGCGAGTGCGATTCGACCTGTCGTGGGACGCCCTCTGCGCGGCGAGATCAGAGACCTCTTCGGTGTAGCTGATGTCCTCGGCGCCCGCATCTTCGAGGATCTCGGTCGCGCGGTTGATTTCATCACTGCTCTCGGCATGCACCGAAAGCAGGATATTGCCGTCCTTAACCTTCGTTTCGTAGCGCTTGGCTTCGATCTCCGGGATACCCAGACCAATCAGGGTTCCGGTGAGACCACCGAGCGCTGCGCCGGCCGCGGCACCACTCAGAGCGGCCATGATGGGACCAGCCGCGATCAACGGCCCTACGCCCGGAATGGCCAGGGCGCCGATACCGGCCATCCAGCCCAGTCCACCACCCACCACGCCGCCCAGGCCCGCACCGGCGGCCGCCCCTTCAGGCGCTTTGGTGTGCTGTTCGTGTGCGAATTCCTTGGAACCGCTCTTGTCCGGGAATAGCGCGGATATGTCGCTCGCGGGAAATCCAGCGGATTTGAGCGCATTTGTAGCCTCTATCGCGGAGGCCTCGGTCGGCAGGATGCCGAAGACAGCACTGGTACTGGTCATGTTCTGTTCCTTTGATTGGAGGGCCATGGGGGTCGACTTATTCCTCGAGCCCGTCGCGTTCCGCTACCAGGTCTGCAACTCGATCCATTTCCATCACTTCGAGCTCATCGACCACGCGATCCACGCCCGCAGTTTCTTCCGCAATCGCCACGATACGTTCGTGCTCGTCATGGGATTCCACCACGCCGCGCAGCGTCACCAATCCGTCGACTGAGACCACCTTGATGTTCTGCGCATCTGTACCGTCGAGATCGTTGTCGACCAACTGCTCGCGAATGGAGCGCGTGATCTCGACATCCGCTTCATTATCGGCCTGGACGGTTTGGTTCAAGGTCTTGTCATCCCCGTCGAGATCGTTGTCAACCAACTGCTCGCGATTCGAGCGCGTGGTCTCGACATCCGTTTCGGTATCGGACTGGACGAACTGGTTCGAGGTGTTGTCATCCCGGTCGAGATCGTTGTCAACCAACTGCTCGCGATTGGAGCGCGTGATCTCGCCATCCGCTTCAGTATCGGACTGGACGAACTGGTTCAAGGTGTCGCCATCCTCGTCGCGTTCTATGCGGACCTCCTCACTCTTCTGCTCACGGGCAGTGGCGGGTCGGGCGACCAGGTTCTCATCGTCCCGCGCATGACCGGTGCTGGCGTCTGACTCTCCGCGCTCATTGCCTGAGGTGGCGGGATTGGCTGCCAGTGCGTCTGCATCGGCTTGACGTGCCCCTTCAACGGTGCCGTCCGACTGCTGACGCTCTTGGGTGGTGGTGGCGGGATTGGCCGCCAGATCGTCTACATCGGTGTGGGCGTCATCATCATCGTTGCGCGCGCTGTAAGCGCTGCCCGCCGACTGCTGACGCTGTTGGGTCGTGGTGGTGGCCAGGTCGACATCATCGTCGTTGCGCGCGCTGTAAGCGCTGCCCGCCGACTGCTGACGCTCTCGCTCCGTGGTAGCGGAACTGGCCACCAGGTCATCTTCATCATCGTTTTCGCGCGCCCGGTAAGCGCTGCCAGCGGACTGGCGATCGCTGGTCGCGGTGCGATCAGTGGTTCCGTAAGCACTCGTCGGCTTTGGATCGGCGGCGTACAACGGACTCGACAGGATCAGCGCAGTTGCTGCGGCAAGCACTGTACGGGTCAGAATGATTGGCGTATCGCGTTGGGTTTTCATGCGTAGTACTCCGTGACGATTGAGCGGGAGGCTCAGTGTCAGCCCATCCCGGACCCTGGTCGGTGCGCTGGCGCACTGCTTCTACAGATCGGACCTTGGGAAAATCGAGCCGGCAGGCAGGCCGCTTCACAAACTCTGTCAGCACCCCGGCAGTCGGGCTGAGCCAAAAATTCAGCCGCAGGAGTAGAGCGCTCGATAGGTGCCCAAGGTGTCGGTCCCCTCAAAATTCGTCAGCACAGCAACGGATGGGCAACCGCCAATGGAAGACACATCTGCTCGAATGCTTCGTGGCTACAGCAAGCTCATGTGGAGCCATCTAAAGGCTCTGGCCCGAAGCGTGCGCGCCATGGTCTGCGGTTGCGCTGTGCTCATGATGTCCCCAGCGGTTGCACTGCAGTCGGCCCCTGAAGTGGACAGGCCGGTGCCAGCGAAATCACCGGAGGGCAAGCCCGAGCCCCCGGGTAAAGTCGAGATCCAGCCCGTCGCCAGGGACCAGGAGATCAGGCAACGTATCGCCGATATCCTTGAAACGACCGGTTGGTTCAGCACGCCCGAGGTTGCTGTCAAGGAAGGGATCGTTTTCCTCAAGGGATCGGCTCAGAGCGAAGACTCCAGGCAATGGGCGGGAGATCTGGCGAACAATACCCAGGGCGTGGTCGCGGTCGTCAATCAGATCGAAGTGGTGCCAACGACGATTTGGGACTTCGAGCCCACCTTTCAGATCCTCAACGACCTGGTCCGCCGCTTCGTGCGATCACTGCCCTTGTTGGTGGTAGCGCTGACGGTCATCGCCATTTCATGGTTTTTCGCCAGACTGATGATCTTCTCACTGCGGCGCGGACTGGTGGATCGAACCCCCAGTCAACTATTGCGCGAAGTGACGGCCCGGGCTGGCGGATTGCTGGTCATGCTCGTTGGCTTGTATCTGGTGCTTCGCATCGCCGGGCTCACGCAACTCGCGTTGACGGTGGTGGGCGGCACCGGGCTGATTGGACTGGTACTGGGCATCGCGTTTCGCGACATTACCGAGAATTTTCTCGCCAGTCTCTTCCTGAGCTTTCAGCAACCCTTTCGAGAGGGCGATCTGGTGGAAATCGCGAGCGCCACGGGCTTCGTTCAGCAGCTCACCTCGCGCACGACGGTGTTGATGACTCTCGACGGAAACCAGTTGCAGATACCCAACTCGACTGTCTTCAAGAACACGATCCGCAACTTCACCAGCAATCCAAATCGCCGTGAAGACTTCCCTGTGGGCATCGGCTACGACGATTCCATCCCCTTCGCCCAGGAAGTCGCGTTGAAGGTGCTGCTTGAACATCCGGCCGTCCTGAAAGACCCCGAGCCGCTGGTGCTGGTGGAAAACCTGGGGCCGGCCACGGTGAACCTGCGGGTCTACTTCTGGCTCGACGGCAGTCGCCATAGCTGGCTGAAAGTGAAATCTTCGGTCATTCGCCTGGTCAAACGGGCCTTCCAGGATGCGGGAGTCTCATTGCCAGACGAAGCCCGGGAAGTCATCTTCCCTCAGGGGGTATGTGTAAGGGTGACTGGAAGCGAAAGTGCCGAAGCACTCCCCCAACCCGCCTTGGCAAAGCCGAACACGGAACCAGAGGCCGTCTCGACCAAGGCGGAAGCCGGCCTGCAAAGCGAAGCCGGCGAAATCAAGGAGCAGGCGCGCAAATCCTGGACCCCGGGGGAGAATCTCCTGACGTCGGAAACGCCCATACAGAACCCTTGATGGCCTGGAGCAGCCCGATAGCAATCCAGGTCCTCCGGCTTCGTCAGCCGCTCACCAACACAGGGCTGAGGGCTGAGGGCTGAGGGGTCAGGAGAAGCGGCAACATCGAGGTCGCCGGTGGTTGATGCGCGAATTTGCGCACCGACTCGGTGCGGCCTGGCCTTCGCCGGAGAGCGCAAAGATCGCGCTGCCAAGCGTCCAGTGGAGCGCCAGCGAGTTCGGGTGCGTCACGCCGCCACGCCGCATTGCGGCGTAGGCGTAGATTGTCACCCGCAGCGTAAAATCCGTTCTGATCGCAAGCGCACAAATGGGCGTTTGGGGCTACCCCGCGACCCGCAGCAGCAGCCATGTGGGCACGGCGAGGTAGTACAGCACACGACCGGCGATCTCCAGCCATCCACGCACGGCGCGCAGCTCGGCTGGTACAAGACGCAGCACGGCTAGCGCCATGGCTTCAATGCCAATCCGCAGCACTGCGGCGTACAGCATCAGACCGATGGCCCAGGCGGCCCACCAGATCAACAGGCCGCTGAACCAGGCCGCGGCGCCATGGCTCTGCCACTCGCCGAAAGTGCCACCGTAAGCGATGAGCTGATGCAGCCGGAATGCGGGCAGAGCCAACAGCAATGGATACAGCCCAAAGCGCAGCAGGCCATGATCGAGCCACCGCGAACGTGCGTTTGCGCGGGCGGTGACATAGGCAGCCAGGCTTTGCGTGCGCGAATCCAGCGGCGCCAGCGCGACCCCGGCAGCCATCAGCCGCTGCGTCCACGCTACAACGTCGGGCAGCAGCAATTCGCGGGGGAATCGACGCCCGCTGCGCAAGCGCAGTCCGACGCCCAGGCCATCCAGCGGATACTGCGGCAAAGGCACCGGCCAGGGCCGCAGCGCAGCGATGCTCGCCAGCGGTATCTCCCAGCGCTGCCTTGCCTGCACCAGCAGCAGCATGCCGCCCTCGACCTGCGCCGTGCCCAGACAGCCACGCGAGAGCAGCCAGGTGGCCAGCAAGGGCACGAGTACTGTCCACAGGAACAGTTGAATCTGGGCCAGATCGTTGACCTGCGGACCGTAGCGCCAGAGCATTCCCGCCGCCAGCCATATCAGCCCAGCGGCAGCCGCCAGTCTGAGCAGGAACAACAGCAGGCGGGTGACTGGAGTCATCAGCGCGATCGACATGGGAGCCGTTGCTGGCATCTCCAGGGCGATCGTGTCTGCGCCGTTGCGGGGATCGGCGCCCGAGCGCATCCGTCCGGCGCGCAGTCCCCCGGCCATGGCCAATAGCGCCAGCGCGAGCAGCGCTGCGCGACCCACCCAGTCTCCCCACTGGCGCATCAGCGTCATCGGCGGATCCTGGATTGGCAGGTCTCCGGCCAGCACCGCGCGATCGCCCATCGCGCTGCGCGCAAGCACCTCGCCGCTGGGATCGATGAAGGCGGTCAGGCCGTTGCTCGTCACGCGCAACTGCGGCAGGCGGGTTTCGATGCTGCGGAAGACGGCCACCTTCAGATGCAGCGCCGCGCCGAGCGGATCGGCACTGAACCAGCTGTCGTTGGACAGGGCAACGATCGCCTGTGCGCCCAGCCGCGCGCCTTCAATGGCGAGCATCGGGTCGACCGAGTCCAGACAGATCAGCGGTACCACGTCCAGACTGCGGCCATCGCGGGTGCGCAGCGGCAGGACCCGCACGCCCTCGCCCGCCTGCCAACTACCCGCCCAGGGCAACCAGCGACGCAGCAGCGGGCCGTCCATCCAGGCAGGAACATGCTCGGTCAGCGGAAACGGATGGGTCTTGCGGTAGTAGCCCAGCAGCCCAGCTTCGGGCTCCAGAAACACCGCCGCGTTGTACTCGCCTGCGCCATCGATGTCGTAGCTGCCGAAGACCAGCGGTACGCCGATGGTGTCGACAAAGTCGAGGATTTCCTGGTCCAGCGCCGCGCCGTCCGCGCTGCGCGGATGCCCGAAGGGCGTCGGGTAGACCGTTTCCGACCACAGCAGCGCATCGACACCGTGTTGTTCCCGCGCCGCCGTCGACAGCTCGAAGTGACTGTCGAGCACCATCCGGACCACGCCATAGGTCCCCATCTCCAGCCGCAGCCGCTCGTAGTCGACGATGCCTGACTGCACCATGCCCACCCGCAGTGTCGGCGCCGGAGCGGACAGCTTCGCCGCCAGATCGTTGAGCCGCCAGCTGCC
>JBGTIE010000571.1:0-2936 GCA_041745855.1 Lysobacterales bacterium
CGCCCGCGCTATGCCTCACTGCTCGTTCGTGTTCCTACGGTCGTGCCTTTGCTCCAGGCTTCTTTCAGCTCAGTCCCTCGCGGTCCCGGCCTTGCCCTTCGCTACGGTTGCTGTCAATGCTTCCGGTCATCACCTCTCAGAACTAGTTCATGCCCATGCCGGGCACACGAGTGCGGTGGCTTGACACCGCTTTCGCTGTTGGCAGCTTGCTGCCGCTTGCGCATGGCGGCTATACCTGATGGCGAAGCCAAACTTGGACTGCGGCGCTCCGCGCCGCTTTGGATGCTCTTCCCACACCAACCCGCAATGACATTCGACCGCACACGCGCCATGACCCCTTGCCATCGCATGTTGCAGGTGTAGGATTCAGCGATGCGACTCTACCTGGACAACTGCTGCCTGCAGCGACCGTTTGATGATCAAAGCCAGCCTCGCATCCGGGTCGAGACTGAGGCCGTTTTCGCGGTTCTGGCAACTGTTCAAGCGGGAGAGCATGTGTTGCTCGGTTCTGAGGCGCTTGAGTATGAAGTTGCGCGGATTCCGGTTGAAACACGTCGCAGCGAGACCTTCGCGGTACTGGCTCTCGCTTCGGAACGGCTGCTACTGACAGACACCGTGGAGGCGCTGGCGCTCATTTACGAGCAGCGTGGCCTGAGCCCTATGGATGCAATTCATGTGGCGACGGCATCGATCGCCAAGGCGGACTATTTTTGTACCTGCGACGATCGCCTGTTCCAGAAAGCCAGAGCGCTACCTGATCTTCATTGCGGAATAGTCACTCTTCTAGGCTTGGTGCCGGAGGCAATTAAATGAGTCTTTTCATCCAACCCATGTCCGAGCTCTCCAATCGCGCGCGGCGAGTGCTTGTGGAAGAGCTAGGTGTCGTCGATGCCATCCGCTTTCTCAATCAGTTCCGACCGGGCCATGGCGACTATACGGTCGAACGTCAGAAATTGTTCGAGGGCGAGTCTGTTGGGTCCATTGCCGTTGGCATCAAAGCATTGAGGAGCGACAAGACCCGCGCCGCGTCGTGACGGTATGGCACGCAGGATCACCACGTTCCGAGAGCTGAAGGCTGAGGAGTGAGGGTCAGAAGAACGACGGCCCGCGCTAAGAGCGCCACGCAAATCTGGAGTGCGGCGGCTGGCCACCGCTCAGCTCTTGGCAGCTTGCTGCCGCTTGCGCGAGGCGGCTGTACCTGATGGCGAAGCCAACCTTGGACTGCGGCGCTCCGCGCCGCTTTGGATGCCCTTCCCGCATCGTGGTGGAGACTGGAAAGGCTATCCTGTTGGATCCGCATCCACGCCGAGCTGTCGGCACGCGTGCGTGGCGGCCGCGATCGGCTGCTCAAACTGCTGCGGCAACGGTGGTGCGCCGACCCCGGGCCAATAGACCCAAGAATGCCGAAGTCGTCAATGGAAGGCCGAGGCTCACCTGGGAGCGCTGGCATCCTGCCGGCCGTGGACTGCCATCGACAAGCCGAAGTACCTCGTGGAAGCACACGTTCGCACAGGGCCAAGATCGATGCCAATTCAGATACCGATTCCGACCCCAAGGGAACCGAAGCCATGCCACGGAAGCGACGCGCGTCCCGCGCAATGACGAGAGATTGCGGTCATACCCGCACAATAGGAACTTTTACGTTACCATTTGGTCCATGAGCTACCAGATCAAGGAATTGCTGTTGGCCGATGGCGGCAACCCCTTCGCGGAGTGGTTCTGCTCGCTGAATGGTGTCGCCGCAGCCAAGGTGCGCGTGGCGGTGAGTCGAATGGAGTTGGGCAACCTGTCCAACGTCGAGTGGTTCCGTGGGATCGGCGAATACAAGATCGACTGGGGCCCAGGGCTGCGCATCTACCTGGCCAAAGACGGACTGAAGGTCATCCTCCTGATTGGCGGTGGCACCAAGAAGCGCCAGCAACAGGACATCGACCAAGCAGTGGCGCTATGGGAAGACTACAAGCGCCGCAAGGCAGCCAACGAGAGAGGAAAGTGAACATGGCACTGACCCGTGATTTCAAGGAAACCGTAGCGGCACGCGTTCAGAGCGATCCTGTCTTTGCGCAAGCGCTGCTGGATGAGGCCATCGCCCTGTTCGTCGACGGAGAGCCGGAATCGGCCAAGCTGATCCTGCGCGATCTGGTCAATGCCACCGTCGGCTTCGAGGCACTGGCCGAGGAGATCCACAAGCCGGCCAAGAGCGTGCACCGGATGCTGTCGCAGTCCGGCAATCCGACCATGAACAACATCTCCGCGGTCTTTGCGGCGATCAAGCGTGCGCTCAAGGTCGAAGTGCAGACCCGGATCGTGGCGGCTTGAGCGCCAGGCGGCCGCCGCTCATTTCCTCGTCGCAGCCGCCACGCCCGCTCGCGGCGCACCGCCCCACAGCAGCGCCGACACCACGACATTGGTATCAGCGACGATTCGCATGCCGCTCAGCGCGTGCGGCGTCGATCTCGGCCTGGATCTCCTCGGGAGTCAGCCGCGGTTCGATCATGCCGAGTTGATCCATCATCCCGAACAGTTCGTCGACCTTCTTCGTGCGCTCGTTTTCCTCGCGCGCCTGGAGGAAGTCGACGAAGTCAGCGACCTCGGCCAGCTGCTGCGGCGGCAGGCTCCTGATCTTCTGGAGCAGCACTTCGGCGGTATCGGTCATGGTTTGCTCCTGGGACGCTCGCTCGGGCCATGCGATGTGGTTGCGGAGATATTCCGGCAACACGCTCCGATCATGCTGAGAGTGTAACGCCACGATTCGCCGCGCCGGCACGCCGAAGCTTGGAGTCACTTCCATAGTCCGGAGCCGCTTCCGCCCCGAAGGGGCAAAATGCGATAGCCCAGGGCAACGCCCTGGCCGCTCCCACACGCAGCTTTCAGATGATCGCCTGCAAACCCTTGTCCGCAATGACGTTGAGCAACTTGAGCGCCGGGCCTGCGGG
>JBGTIE010000572.1:0-1833 GCA_041745855.1 Lysobacterales bacterium
CGCGGCTTGCCGGCGCAGGCAGCGAGCAACAGCGCCAGCACCAGCACCGACGCGCGTCCCACTATCACTGGCCTCATGGTTCGGAGCGGGGCTGGCCTGCCGCGATCGCCTCGGCCAGTTGGGTCACGGCCATCGCGTACAGCGGCGAACGGTTATAGCGGGTGATGACCTTGAAGTTGGCGTAAGTTGCGTAGTGCTCGTGGCCGTCTTCGAGTTCCAGCGTCAGCAATGCGCTCAGGCGGTCCGGCTCGGCCACGTTCTCGGGCTGGTAGCCCCATTCCACCAGTTGCGCCAGCGGATAGACCGGGTCCGCCCCTTCCCACTTGATCTCGCGCGCGCCCGGTATCGGCTGCAACAGTTGCTTGACCGGCCCGCCGGCCTCCCAGCCGTGGTCGACCAGATAGTTGGCGACGGACGCGGTGATGTCGGCCACCGATCCCCACAGATCGATCTTGCCATCGCCATCGCCATCAACCGCCCAGGTTGCATAGCTTGTCGGCATGAACTGGCCCCAGCCCATCGCGCCGGCATAGGACCCCTTGACCTCGGTCAGCGCCAGATCGATCCCGTGGTCAACCGGCAGACGCAGGAAACGCCCCAGCTCACCCCGAAAATACGGCGCCCGCCGGGGATAGTAGAAGGTCAGCGTGGTCAGCGCGTCGAGCACGCGGTAGCTGCCGGTGATCCGCCCGTAGGAAGTCTCCACTCCGATGATCGAAACGATGAATTCCTTCGGCACTCCGTAGTTCGCCTCGACCCGCTCCAGCAACTCCAGATGCTCGGCCATGAAGCGCCGACCGCCGTCGATGCGGGCGTCGGTGATGAAGATCGGTCGGTACTTGTACCAGGGCTTGGCTTCGGCCGGCCGCGTCATCGCCGTGATGATGCTCTCCTTGTAGGAGGCTTCCTCCAGCAGTGCCAGAAAGGCCTTCTCCCTCGCCGCATCCCCAGCCGCCAACTCACTGGCAAACTCGCGCATACCCGGATGCTTCTCCTTCGCCATCCCATACGCCGGCAACGCAGTGAGCCCGGCGAACAGCAGCAGCAAGGCATTACGCAAGCAGGATCGGATCATCGACAAGTTTCCACAGGGCAAAAAGACGGATTGCCGAGGATGCTACCTCAGACCAGCTGGCCCCGCGCATAACAGCGTCCACAATCAGGATGCTGGGCCTCAACGCCCAGGCACGACGCTTGCGCCTTCGCCGAGGGCCCAGCGGGCCACGAAACGGCTGTAGGGGCCAAAAGGTGGGTCGATCGGACCCAGCGGCGGACGGGGAATGCCGAGTTCGCGCGCGAGCAGCGCGGCTTCTTCCTGCAACATGCCGCTGCCGATGCCTTCGTCATAGAGTTGCTGCAGAGCCGCCCGGGCCGGCTCTTGTTCGCCGCGCAACAGGGCCAGGCGGGCTTGCAGCAGCTTCGGAGCCTGGGGGTCTTTGCCCGCTCCGCAGGCCGGACAGGGTAGCTCGGCAGCGGCGGCCGGGGCCAGGCGCATGGCCGCGAGCCGGTAATGATCCTTCAAATAGGTCTCACCGGTGCGCTGCAGCAGCGCTTCGGCTGCCTCGCGCGCCTGTGCCATCAAGGCCTGGTCGCGGTCGAACACGGCCAACTGGTATAGCGCCAGAGCGGCTTCAGCCGCGTAGCCATGCATGCCGGTTTCTTCCAGTCTGACCTGTGCCAGCCGCAGTTGCTCCTTGGCCCGGTCACGTTCGTCGAGGGCGCCGCTGAAGACACCTGCCCACAGCCTGGCCCGCGCTTCGAGCGCGAAGTCGCCCTCGTTGCGGGCAGCCGCTGCTGCTCGCCAGAACAGGTCGCGCGATTGCCCCAACTCGC
>JBGTIE010000573.1:0-3060 GCA_041745855.1 Lysobacterales bacterium
TCATGACCTGGATCCTGCCGCAGGGGCAGTTCCAGCTGGAGGCCAATGCCGCGGGCCGGATGATGGTCGTGCCGGGCACCTTCGCGCTGGCTGAAGAGCGCGTCTGGCTCGCGCCCTGGGCGCTGTTCACGGCTGTACCCAGAGCCCTTGCCGATGCCCAGGTGATCATCTTCTTCCTGCTCATCGTCGGCGGCACGATCGCGGTGCTGCGTGGCACCGGGGCGCTGGATGCGCTGATCGGCTGGGTGCTGCAGAAGGTCGGTCACAGTCCGGGTCTGCTGATCGGCGTCGGCATGGCCGTGTTTGCGCTTGGCTCGGGCACGCTCGGGGTGTCGACCGAATACATCCCCTTCGCCGCGATGCTGGTGGCACTGTGCGTGGCGATGCGACTGGATGCGATGACCGCGATGGGGATCATGATCGGTGGCTACTGCATCGGTTATGGCGTGGCGACACTCAATCCCTACACGGTGCTGGTGGCGCAGGGTATCGCCGAGTTGCCCCCGGCCTCCGGACTGGCTTACCGGATCGCCTTGTTCGTACCCTTTGTTGCGATCGGCGTCCATCACGTCTGGCGCTATGCACGCCGCGTCAGTGACAACCCCGAGGCCAGCCTGCTGCATGGGGTGGAAGGACTGGACAACAGTGTGCCGGAGAGCTATCCGCAATTCACCGGGCGACTGGTCGCCGTGCTCGCTCTGACGGCCGTGGCGCTGGTCGGCATCGTCTACGGCATCCTGGTGCTGCGCTGGTATTTGATCGAGGTCGGCGCGGTCTGGCTGGCGCTGGGCCTGTTTGCCGGACTCATCGGCGGCGGCAGCCTGGACGATATCGCCAAACGATTTGCCGCCGGCGCCTCCGCGCTTGCCACGGTGGCGCTGCTGGTGGGATTCGCGCGTGGCATCGGCTTGATACTGGAGGACGGCCAGGTATTGCACACGATCGTCCATGGCATTTCCCTGCCGCTGCAGCAGGTGGGCCCGGAACTGTCGGCGGTCGGCATGCTGCTGGTACAGAACCTGATCAACCTGTTCGTACCTTCGGGCTCCGGCCAGGCCTTCGTGACGATGCCGATCATGGCGCCGGTGGGCGACATAGTTGGCGTGAGCCGGCAAGTCACCGTGCTCGCCTTCCAGTTCGGCGATGGCTTCTCCAACATGATCATCCCGACCAACGTGGTGCTGATGGCCATCCTTGGGGTGGTCGGAGTGCCCTATGACCGCTGGTTCCGTTTTGCGCTGCCGTTGTTCATCAAGCTGACCGTGGCCGCCGCCATCGCCCTGATCGTGGCAGTGCGTTTCGGTTATACATGAGGCTCGGCAGTTTTTGCTCTACCAGCGGCTGGGCCAGTAGGCCGGCCAGAATCAGGCAGCAAACCGGAGATCGATTGCGATGAATCTTCCGAATGCAAGTGGATTGCCACGTCCGACGCCCATGCAACGTTGGTCGGTGCTGGTGTTCGTCAGTCTGGCGATGTTCGGCAACTATTACATCTACGACGCGCTCGGTCCGGTCATCGACCTCATGCGCGACCAGTTGGGCTTCAGCTATGCCCAGATCGGTGCCTTGTCGACGGCCTATAACGTTGCCGCACTGCTGGTGTTGCTGGCCGGCGGCTACATCATCGACCGCTTTGGCACCAAGTACGCAATCTTCGTCTTTGCCATGGTCTGCCTGTTCGCCGCGCTGCTGACGGCGGCCACGCCGCACTATGAGGTGATCCTGGCCGGCCGCTTCATGCTGGGCCTGGGCGCCGAACCGCTGATCGTGGCGGCCACCACGGTGCTGGCGAAATGGTTCAAGGGCAAGGAGCTGAGTTTTGCTTTCGGCATCAACCTGTCGATCTCCCGGCTGGGCTCAGCCTCGGCTGATTGGTCCACCTCCTTCGCCAGCCCGCTTTACACCAACTGGCAGGATCCGCTCTGGCTGGCCAGTGCGGTCGCCGGCATCTCGGTCACCGCCGCGATCCTTTACTGGGTGCTGGAGCACCGGGCCGAGGGCCGCATCGATCTTGGTACCCGGGAGACCACGGAGAAGCTGGATTTCAAGCGGATGTACTCCTTCAGCCCCTCGTACTGGTACATCGTTGCCCTCTGTGTGGTGTTCTATGCCACGGTGTTTCCGTTCCGCACCTTTTGCATCGACTACTTCCAGCAGGCGCATGGGCTCGATCGCGAATCGGCCGGCATCCTTAGCAGCCTGCTGCCGATGGCCGCCATCGTCGCCACGCCGCTGTTTGGCTTGTGGGTGGACCGAGTAGGCAAGCGCTCGCTGTTCATGGCAGTCGGTTCGCTGGTCATGCTGCCGTTGTTCCTGATGGTGACGTACTTGCCGCCCGGGCCACTGGTCCCAATCCTGCTGCCCTTCATTGGTGGTGCCGACGTGCCCTTGACGTTGCTGCTGGTGATCCTGCTGCTTGGTGGCGTCTTCTCGTTGATTCCGGCGGTCATGTGGCCTTCGGTGGCCTATATCGTTGACGCCAGGCGGCTGGGATCGGCCTTTGCGCTGATGACCTTCTGTCAGCAGCTGGGCTGGGCAGTGGTGCCGCTGATCGTTGGCGCGCTGAACGACAACGCCAACGCCGGCCCCGAAAACCCTGCCGGTTACGCGCCTGGCATGTGGTTCTACACGGGTATGGCAGCGATGGGCCTGTACTTCGCCTGGAAGCTGTGGCGCTCGGAAACCGGGCCCGGCGGGCATGGGCTGGAGACCATCACGAGCCGCAACAGCGGCACGTCGACCTGAACTGGAGTTCGGCGCGTCCATCGTGACGACGAGGCTGCGGCGCGGGTGATAACAGGGCCCAGGGCTCAGGGCCCAGGGCCCAGTAGATCAAGAGCCAGAGCCGAGAAGGGCCCAGAGCTCAGGGCCCAGGGCCCAGTAGATCAAGAGCCGAGAAGGGCCCAGGGCTCAGGGCCCAGGGCCCAGTAGATCAAGAGCCGAGAAGGGCCCAGGGCTCAGGGCCCAGGGCCCAGTAGATCAAGAGCCGAGAAGGGCCTAGGGCTCAGGGCCCAGGGCCGTAGATCAAGAGCCGAGAAGGGCCCAGGGCTCAGGGCCCAG
>JBGTIE010000574.1:0-6401 GCA_041745855.1 Lysobacterales bacterium
GTTGGCGTCGGCGGCGACCTGCCAGCCGGACAGGTAGATGGCCTTCAGACCGGCCTTGACCTGCTGCATCGCCATGTTGCCGGTCAGCGCGCCGAGCGCGTTGACCCATTCCTCGGTGTTCAGATAGCGCCAGAGCTTCTCGGCACCAAGCTTGGCGAGGCTGTGCTCGACTGGAACGGTACCGCGCAGCCGGACGACTTCGGCGGCGCTGTATGGGCGGCTCACGCCGGCCCATCGCGGGTTGTCACTCCAATCTTGTTCCAGCTCAGCAGCGCTCTTTAGTGCCATCAGTGGTTTCTCTCTCTAGCTAGCAGCCGGTCATAGGCCGGCAGGGTCAGGAAAGCGGGGAATCGATCGTCTCGTACCATCTGCCACAGCAACTCGGCGGCCTCGATCAGGTCGGCGCGCCGCCCCGCGGCAAGCTCTGGTAGATCTTTTAGTATGGCCAGTTCTTCGCCGAGCCATTGCTCTAGACGGCCCAGATCCAGCTCGATGCCGCTGTCGGTCTGGGCACCGGTGCGGGCCCATTGCCACAGCTGGGCGCGCGAGATCTCGGCGGTGGCGGCGTCTTCCATCAGATTATGGATCGGCACGCAACCGCTTCCGCCCAGCCAGGCGGCCAGATAGCGGATCGCGACCTCGATGTTGTTGCGCACGCCTGCCTCGGTGATGCTGCCGGCCGAAGCGGTGATCATGTCGGAGGCCTGCGTACTGACGTCCTCGCGCAGGCAGTCTAGCTGATTTTGTCGATCACCGAGTTGGCGGTCGAAAATCTCCATTGCGATCGGTACCAGGCCCGGATGCGCGACCCAGGTGCCATCGTGGCCGTCGCCGGCCTCGCGCTCCTTGTCGGCGCGCACCTTGGCCAGCGCTCGGAGGTTGGCTTCAGGATCGGACTTGATCGGGATCTGCGCTGCCATTCCGCCCATCGCAAAGGCGCCGCGGCGGTGGCAGGTGCGGATCAACAACTGCGAGTAGGCGCGCAGGAAGGGCGCGGTCATGCCGACCTGGGCACGTTCGGGCAGCACCCGCGTGGAATCGCCCTGGAAGGCGCGGATGTAGCTGAAGATGTAATCCCAGCGGCCGCAATTCAGACCCACGATGTGGTCGCGTAGTTCGTAAAGGATCTCGTCCATCTCGAACACGGCCAGGATCGTCTCGATCAGGATCGTGCACTTGACGCAGCCGCGCGGCAGACCGAGTGCCTGCTCGGCGTGGCCGATGACCAGATTCCACAACCGCGCTTCGAGGTGATTCTCAAGCTTGGGCAGATAGAAATACGGCCCGCTGCCACGGCGCATCAACTCGTGGCCGTTGTGGAACAGGAACAGGCCGAAGTCGAACAGCGCACCCGAGATCGGCTCGCCGTCGAGCAGCACATGCGCCTCGGGCAGATGCCAACCGCGCGGCCGCACCAGCAGTGTGGCGGGACGCTCGATCAGCTGGTAGGACTTGCCTTCTGGGCTCACGAAGTCGATCTGCCGGCGCACCGCGTCGTGCAGGTTCAGCTGCCCGTGCAGCAGCGTGTCCCAGGTCGGCGCGCTGGAATCCTCGAAGTCGGCCATGAACATCTTCGCGCCCGAGTTCAGCGCATTGATGACCATCTTGCGATCAACCGGTCCGGTGATCTCGACCCGGCGGTCGAGCAGATCAGGCGGAATCGGCGCCACCTTCCAGTCACCCGCGCGAATCGCCGCGGTTTCCGGCAGGAAGTCGGGCAATTCACCGGCATTCAGACGCTGCTGCCGGTCCGAGCGTGCCTGCAGCAGGCGTCGACGCTCGGGCTCGAAGCGGCTGGCGAGGTCGGCGATGAAGTCCAGCGCAGCACTAGACAGCATGGCTTCGGTACCGGCCGGCGCGGGCAGGGTCAGGGTCAAACGCTGACGGTCAGCCAGCTGGGAGGGTCGGGACACGCGGTGAGTCCTCGTTCGGCAAACGGGTCATGCTTCCACTATGGCACCCTCCCGCGCCGCAGCAGTTGTTTCATACCCAAGGAGAGTAACGAGGATGGTGCACTGCGGCAACTGGACGAAGGTCTGGAGGGGCGAGGGCCCAGGGCTCAGGGCCCAGTGCAAACGGAACCCCGAGTTGTACTCGGGCAAAGTCACTGGTGACGAGCCTGACCAGAATGACTGGACAGGGCTTCCGTCGGATGTGAACCAGTTGCTGCGCAACCGTTCCCGAGTGCAACTCGGGGTTCCGTTTGCGCTGGCCCTGTGCCCTTCACGGGTTTCGCGCTATGTTGCGCACCTGATTTCGATCGACTTTGAGGGAGACCGCGATGAGTGCACGGGAAGTTCTGGTACTGGCGGCCAATCGTTCGGCGGTGGGCGGTTTTGGCGGTGGACTGTCTGATATCGAGCCACATGAGCTCGCCGGCCAGGTGATGAAGGCGACGATCGAGCGCTCGGGCGTGGATCCGGCGCTGATCAACTATGTCACCGTCGGCAACTGCATTCCAACCGGTCCTCGCTATGCCTATGTGGCACGCGTGGCGGCGATCCAGGCCGGTCTGCCGATGGATTCGGTCGCGATGGCGGTCAACCGACTGTGTTCTTCCGGACTGCAGGGTGTGGTCACGACGGCGCAGAACATCCTGCTCGGAGATTGCGACGCCGGTATCGGTGGTGGCGTTGAGGTGATGTCGCGCGGCGGCTATCTGTCGACGGCGATGCGCACCGGCGCGCGGATGGGTGACACTACGCTGCTCGACACGATGGTCGATGCGCTGACCGATCCCTTTGGCGTCGGCCATATGGGCATCACGGCGGAGAATCTGGTCGAGAAGTGGGGCATCACGCGCGACGAGCAGGACCAGTTGGCGACCGAATCGCATCGGCGTGCAGCACAGGCGCGCGAGGAAGGTCGCTTCAAGGACCAGATCGTCCCGGTGGTCAAGCAGACCCGCAAGGGCGACGTGGTCATCGATACCGATGAGCACATCCGTCCCGACACCACCGTCGATACGCTGGCGAAAATGCGTCCGGCCTTCAAGAAGGACGGTAGCGTCACTGCCGGCAACGCCTCGGGTATCAACGACGGCGCAGCCTTCCTGGTGCTGGCCGCGGCCGGCAGCAAGGCTGCCGCCGATCGCAAGCCGCTGGCGCGGCTGGTCAGCTACGCGGTCGCCGGCGTGCCCAATCACATCATGGGCGAAGGCCCGATTCCGGCCACCAAGCTGGCGTTGCAGAAGGCCGGCCTGGCGCTGGAACAGATCGACGTGATCGAATCCAACGAGGCCTTCGCCGCCCAGGCAATCGCGGTTGCGCGTGGGCTGGGGCTGGACATGGCCAAGACCAATCCCAATGGCGGCGCGATCGCGCTCGGACATCCGATCGGTGCGTCCGGCGCAGTGCTGGCGGTCAAGGCAATTCACGAACTGCACCGCGGCGGTGGTCGCTACGCGCTGGTGACGATGTGCATCGGTGGTGGCCAGGGCATCGCGGCGATCTTCGAGCGGCTTTAGGGAGTAGGGCCCAGGGCTCAGGGCTCAGGGCCCAGCTCAAGCGCGATCTGAATCTGATCGGCGCCCTTGCGCGGATTCAAGCGGCGTCGATCAGCGTCGGGCGAAAGAGGAATCGATACGGGTGAACTTTGAACGCATCAGCCGGCGCAAGACGGCCATCTGGGGTTTCGGTCTTGAAGGCCAGGCCGCGCTGGCCACTTTGCGGCGATTGTTTCCGGAGAAGCCTCTGGGCTTGATCGTGTCCGAGAGCGAAGCGGCGAGCTGGGATTTTGCCGCCGATCCCTTGCTGACCGTGCACACCGAGGAGCCCAGCTCCGGCCTGTTGGCGCAATACCAGGTGGTGATCAAGTCGCCCGGTATTTCCGCCTATCACCCGGCAATCGAGTGGGCCAACTTTCGCGGCAGCCGGATCGTCAGCGCGACTCATCTGTGGCTCGACGTACACGCCGACGATCGCATCATTGCCATCACCGGAACCAAGGGAAAAAGCACGGTAAGCGCGCTGGTCGCCCATCTGCTGCGCGCCGGTGGATTGCGGGTCGGTCTGGGCGGGAATATCGGCATGCCGATGCTGCAAATGCTCGAGCCCGATCCCGCACCCGATTGCTGGGTGATCGAGCTGTCCAGCTTCCAGACCAGCGATCTGGGCGAGGCGGTACCGACGGTCGCGGTGGTCCTGAATCTGAGTCCGGAGCATCTGGACTGGCACGGCACCGCGGAACAGTATTTCGAGGACAAGCTGGCGATCCTGTGCGATGGCGAAGTCGAGGTGGCGGTACTCAACGGCACCGACACCGAACTAATGAACCGCACGCAGGGGCTGCCCCGGCGTGTGTTGTTCAATCACGGCGCCGGCTGGCATGTCGAGGACGACTGGATCATGGATGGCTCGATCCAGGTGCTGGACGTGTCCGACGTGCCATTGCTCGGGGCACACAATCTCGCCAACGTCTGCGCCGCACTGGCGACGGTCGAGGCGGCCGGCTTTGATGCGCGCGCGCTGGCCGCTGGCGTATCGACATTTCGGCCATTGCCGCACCGTCTGCAGGTGCTGGGCGAGCGTGGCGGCATCCGCTACGTCAATGACAGCATTGCCACGACACCGTCGGCAACCATCGAGGCCCTGCGAGCACTGGCACCGGCGCCGATAGCCTTGCTGCTTGGAGGCTTCGATCGCCGCATCGACTGGACGCCCTTTGCGGCAGCCATCGCCGCCCTGGCGCCGCACGCGATCATCGGCATGGGCGCCCATGGTGAACGACTGGTCGGCCTGCTGCAGACCCACGGCGTCCCGCCCGAACGCCTGCACACCCGGCCCGATCTGGCCGCGGCAGTTGCTCACGCCAATTCCCTGCTGGTCGACGGGGGAACAGTGCTCCTGTCACCCGGAGCCCCCAGCTTCGACGCCTTCCGCGACTACCGCGAACGCGGCGAGCGCTTCGCCGAACTGGCCGGTTTCGACCCGGCTGAGCTGGGGCAGATCGAGGGTCTGGGGATACGCTGAGGGATGGCTCGCGCGTCAGCGAAGCCTTGGCTTTTTGCGCTTGCCCCTGCTCTTGCTATTTGTGGAGCCAGCTTGCTGGCGAAGCTCTTGCTTTGGCTCTTCTAGCTCTTGCTCTGGCCATTTGTAGAGCCGCCTGCTGGGGAGGCTGCCGTGCTGTTCTGCGAAGCGGCGCTCTTTCCGTGTACGCCCGCATCTTCCCGGCGAACGAAGGTGACGACGGACTTTCGGTCATTGCGGGTCTGCCATGCGTCGGTGCTCCACAGGCAACGGCCGGAGCACCCGCCGCCCGGGAGCGTAACGCGCGCTGACGATGGAGAAGGGGCGAAAACTTGACCCGACCGCCGTCCCAGTCTCATGAACGGTCACCACGTTTGTAAACAATCAGCACAGGAAGTCTGCGTGACCGGTCCCGCAACCGCTGCGGGAAGCCGCGGAACACGGCACGAACGTTGGCTGCAAATTACGTGAAAGTTACTCGAGCCAATCGAAGTACCAACTCGCTCCATGAAATTTCTCGGGAATGCGCGCTGGTGCGGCTCTGAGCAAGCTTCGCTCGCGAACATGAACGAGTCGGACGCCTTCGGAACCGGGAGAAAGTCCGCAGCGCCTTGACCGAAGGCGCCCGTCCAGGAACCGCAGCGTGGCCTGCACCGGACAGCGAGACGTCGGCACGCAGTATCCGTAGCCAATGTCGAATTGGGATTTGCCGCGCCAAAGGCAGACCTCGGACTGACGCCGAGCTGAGGCTGAACGGGCATCGCTCCTTATTTCGAAAAGCTGAACAAGGATCACACTTTTAGGGCCTATAGGCACTTGAAATTGACGCCGACTCCCGATGGCAGCCTTGATTCAAGTTGTTTATGCTCCCTGCCCATGGACGACAGGGGGTCGTATGACGCGTGAATCTTTGGGTTCGCAGGCAGCCGCATGGCTGCGGGGGATGGTCGCGGCAGTCGTGGTCGCAACGGTAGGCTTCGGGGCGACCGTGGCTCCGTCGGTGGCGCAAGGTCGTGACGCGGCGGGATGGCCGATCGGGAGCCTGCCGATTGACTGGCTGGCCACCGGACAGCAGGCTCTGGCGGGTTCCGAAGCACTGGCGCAGTGCCGCATCGTGCTGGCGGATCTGGAATGGTCCTACCGGATCTGGCCGGAGACCAACCCCGAACCCAAGCCCGCCCGCGCGAGTGTGTTGCCCGACGCCGAAATCCGGGGTCAGCTGGACGATACCCTGCGCATGGAAACCGCGCTGCGTACCCTCTACGGCGTGGCTCTGGACGGTAGTGCCCTGCAGACCGAACTGAATCGCATGTCGCTGAACACGCGCCAGCCCGAGCGTCTGCAAGCGATCTATGCGGCGCTGGGTAACAGCGCCGAGGCAGTGGCCAACTGCGTCGCCCGGCCTGCGCTGGCGCAGCGGCGATTGCGCGAAGG
>JBGTIE010000575.1:0-2542 GCA_041745855.1 Lysobacterales bacterium
AGCCGAGCAAGCCCAGCCTGCGGCCCCGACCAAGCCTGCAGCCGAGCCGATCCCGGCAGACAAGGCGCAGGGCGGCGGGTCGGTATGACGATGCCGCGCCAATCAAAGCCTGGAGCGACCGCGATCCGTGCCGTTGACCGTTGCGTCGGCGGCGGCGCACGCGGATTGATTCCCTCGCGCGGCCATCGGCGCTACCATCAACGCCCGGTTTGGCATCTACCGGGCAGCTCATGACCCCCCTCATCTTCGTCACCGGCGGCGTTGTCTCCTCGCTCGGCAAGGGCATCGCGTCGGCGTCCCTGGCCGCGCTGCTGGAAGCGCGCGGCCTGCGCGTGACGATGATGAAGCTCGACCCCTATATCAATGTCGATCCCGGCACGATGAGTCCGTTCCAGCACGGTGAGGTCTACGTCACCGACGACGGCGCCGAGACCGATCTGGACCTGGGCCATTACGAACGATTCATCCGCCAGCGGATGGGGCGCAAGAACAACGTCACCACCGGCCGGATCTACGAGAACGTGATCCGCAAGGAACGTCGCGGCGACTATCTGGGCGCCACCGTCCAGGTCATTCCGCACATCACCGACGAGATCAAGCGCTCGATCCGCGAGGCCACCGAAGGCTTCGACGTGGCCCTGGTCGAGGTCGGCGGCACCGTCGGCGACATCGAATCGCTGCCCTTCCTGGAGGCGATCCGGCAGCTGCGGGTGGAGCGGGGCGCCGAGAAAGCCCTGTTCATCCATCTGACGCTGGTGCCGTACATCAAGGCGGCCGGCGAGATCAAGACCAAGCCGACCCAGCACTCGGTCAAGGAACTGCGTTCGATCGGCATCCAGCCGGACATCCTGCTGTGCCGCAGTGAACAGACCCTGCCCGAGTCCGAACGTCGCAAGATCGCCCTGTTCACGAACGTGCCGGTGCCGGCGGTGGTGTCGGCGGTGGATCTGGACAACATCTACAAGATTCCGCTGTGGCTGCACGAACAGGGTCTGGATGCGCTGGTGGTCGACAAGCTGCGTCTGCCGGCCGGCGCGATCGACCTGCATGAATGGCAGGCCACGGTCGATGCCTGTGACCATCCGGTGGACAAGGTCACGATCGCGATCGCTGGCAAATATGTCGAACATTCCGATGCTTACAAGAGTCTGGCCGAAGCATTGCGGCATGGTGGCCTGAAGCAGCGGACGACCGTCGAGCTGCGCTGGATCGAGAGCGAAGATGTCGAGCGCAACGGCCCTGCGGCGCTGGGTGAGTTCGACGCCATCCTGGTTCCCGGCGGCTTCGGCGATCGCGGCTTTGAAGGCAAGATCGCCGCCGCGCGTTATGCGCGCGAGAATGGCGTGCCATATTTCGGCATCTGCTACGGCATGCAGGCGGCGGTAGTCGATTTTGCCCGCAACTGCGCTGGTCTGAGCGGCGCCAACAGCACCGAAAATGATCGCAGCTGCACCCATCCGGTGATCGCGCTGATCACCGAATGGCGCACCGCCACCGGCGAACTGGAGCGGCGCAGCGAAAGTTCGGACCTGGGCGGCAGCATGCGCCTTGGCGCGCAGGCCTGTCGCCTCAAGGCCGGCAGTCTGGCCCGCCAGATGTACGGTGAGGACGTCATCCGTGAGCGCCACCGGCATCGCTACGAGTTCAACAACCTGTATCGTCAGCAGCTGGAAGACGCCGGCCTGGTGATCTCGGGCAAGTCGATGGATGATCTGCTGGTGGAGATTGTCGAGATCGCCGATCACCCGTGGTTCCTTGCCTGTCAGTTCCATCCGGAATTCACCTCCACCCCGCGCGATGGCCATCCGCTGTTCATTGGCTTCATCCGTGCCGCGCGCGAGTACAAGGCGCGTCGCCTGGCCGCACACAAAGCAACCGCGGCGGTGGCTTGAGATGCAGCTCTGTGGCTTTGAGGTTGGTCCGGATCGCCCCTTCTTCCTGATTGCCGGCCCCTGCGTGATCGAGTCCGAGCAACTCGCGCTGGACACCGCCGGGCAGCTGCACGAGATCACCAGCGCGCTTGGCATCCCGTTCATCTACAAGTCCAGTTTCGACAAGGCCAACCGTTCCTCCCACCGCAGTTTTCGCGGTCCGGGCATGGAAGGTGGCCTGAAGATCCTCGATAAGGTAAAGCGCCAGATCGGCGTGCCGGTGCTCACGGACGTCCATGAGGACACCCCTCACCTGGAGGTGGCGAGCGTGGTCGATGTGCTGCAGACGCCGGCCATGCTGTGCCGCCAGACCGGCTTCATCCAGGCGGTCGCCGCCGCGGGCAAGCCGGTCAACATCAAGAAGGGTCAGTTCCTGGCGCCATGGGACATGCGTCACGTGGTCGACAAGGCGCGTGCCACCGGCAACCAGCAGATCATGGTGTGCGAACGCGGCGTTTCCTTCGGCTACAACAACCTGGTTTCCGACATGCGTTCGCTGGTGGTGCTGCGCGAGACCGGCTGCCCGGTGGTCTTCGACGCGACCCATTCGGTGCAGCTGCCCGGCGGCCAGGGCGAGCGCTCCGGTGGCCAGCGCGAGTTCGTGCCGGCAC
>JBGTIE010000576.1:0-1948 GCA_041745855.1 Lysobacterales bacterium
CGGCCGCACAACTGGCGCGCCGCGCATGCCTTTGACGCGCTCGAACGCATCTACGCGGTCGAACAGGGACCGCTGGCGCGGCTGCGCGGCATCGGCAGCGGCATTGTCAACCGGATGCCCGCGCTGAAGGCCTGGCTGGCGGGGCAGGCGATGGGGGCAGGTAAGTGCTTTTGAGTCGGGAGTTGGGAGTCGGGAGTCGGGAGTCGGGATTAACAGCGAGGGTATGCCCATGAAGCTGAAACTGAAGTTGCCGGACGAGTTGATGCGGCGGGTCAAGGAGCGCGCGGACGAGTCTGACCGCACGTTGGAGGACACCGTGGAAGACTTGATACGTACAGGTCTGGATGGTACTGCTCGCGTGTCCGTCAAGGATCCCTTGCAGTCGTACCTACGGCGACTGACCATTCTGGCCGATGGCACTGTGGTCAATCCCGACGGCATCGACGACGCCGAGTTCTTTGACAGTCTCGAAGAACTTCGCGGTCGAGGCTGACTCGATTCGTCTGGAAGGACGCGTGCGAAGTACCTTTCACGCGCTTCCAAACTGCAGCCCTCACCCCTCAGCCCTGACCCAAAATGCGCAAACTGCTCTCCGCGATCGCCACCTTCTGGTCCATCCTCGGCCTGACCCTGCTTTGCCTGTTGCTGCTCAATCAGATCCTGAAATGGAGTCTGCCCGAGCCCGCCGGCCCGGCCCGCTTCGACCCGGCCGCGGTGGCACCGGACAATTCGGTCAGCGATGCCTACGCCAACGCACCCTGGCGCGAGGCCTACTGGGCCGAGCACGATCCGGCTCGGGCCACCGCCTGGCGGTCCTACAGCTACTGGCGGCGGCAGCCTTTTGCGGGAGAACTGATCAACATCGATGAGCACGGCTTTCGGCGTACCTGGCAGAACCCGGAGGCAGGTTCAGAGGCGCCGGAGGTCTGGGTCTTCGGTGGATCGCTGGTCTGGGGCACCGGCGTGCCGGACGAGTACACGCTGCCCAGTCAGCTGGCCAAGTTGTACGCCGAACGGCAGCCGGAGCGGCCATTGCGGGTCTACAACTTCGGCGAGAGTGGCTATGTCAGTGGTCAGAGCCGGATCGCCTTTGCCCAGGCGCTGGCCTGCGGCGGTCAGCGGCCGGCGCTGGCAATCTTCATCGACGGCGCCAACGACGTTTTCGCTGCCTTTCAGTCCGGCACGGTGGGCATGCCGCAGAACGAGCAGCGGCGGATGATCGAATTCAACAGCTCGCAGCGCGCCGGCAACCTGCTCGCCGCCTGGGTGGCGCGGATTGACGGGATTGAGCGGCTGCGCAACTGGCTGGAGCCGCCGCTGGAGGACGATTCGCCGGTGGCTGTACTGGCCGAAGCGGTCGTCGCACGCTATCTGGAGCATGTCCGGCAGACCGGCGATCTGGCCGCCGGCAGTGGGTCCCAGGCGCATTTCGTCTGGCAGCCGCATCTGTTTTCCAAGGTAACCCTGAGTGATGACGAGGCACTGATTCTCGGCGCCAGTTTCCGCCGTCATCGGACCCTGCAACTGGCCGCCGACACCGCGCTGGCCACCCGTACGCGGGCGGGCCTGACCCGGGTGCTCGATTTGTCCGGTCTGTATCGGGACGTCAACGCGCCGATCTTCTCCGATTTTGTTCACGTCAACGCCGAAGGCCTGACCAATCTGGCCGAAGTGCTGTACGGCAGCGCACCGCCGGTGCTGGTGCCGAACCCGACGCCGTCGCTGCGCGGCGGCGATTGTGTCGATCTGCCGGTGAGGGACGCCCAGCCGTGAGTCGGCGGCTGGTGCTGAAGGTCGGGACCTCGACCCTGACCGGCGGCGGTCAGTCGCTGCTGGACGATCGGCTGGCGGCATTGGCACAGCTTATCGCCGATCTGCGCCACAGCGGCTTTGAGGTCGTGCTGGTCAGCTCCGGCGCGGTCGCCGCCGGGCGCGAGTTGCTGGGCTG
>JBGTIE010000577.1:0-1793 GCA_041745855.1 Lysobacterales bacterium
CGAGGCGCTGGTCCGGCACCCGGCGCGGGTCAAGGCCACGCACAGTCTGCTCCAGCGCGACTATCAGCAGCAGGCCGAGCTGCTCAATGCGCTGCACCAAGCACGCGGCGAGGACATCTTTGTCGCGACCTACATGCTGGGTACGAAGAACGAAGGCGAGCCGCTGTTCAACTACACCCAGTTCACCGAAGGACTCACCCACGCGCTGCTGCCGAGGGCCGATCACCTGGGCTTCCTGAGCCGCGCCCAGGAGCTTTTGGTGGTGCCGTGGTCGCTGGCCGAGAGCGTGCTGGGCCCGGCGCTGGAACCGCTGGCCATGTTTCCCCCTCGCTACCGGATGAGGAGCTTTCCCGATCCGGCGCAACTGGCCATCCTGCGCACCGGGGCAGTGATCCAGCAGGGGCCCGTCGCACCGGAGCAGCTGATGGGCGCGGCGGCGGAGGACTTCCGGCGCGCCTACCAGGCACAGTACGGACGCGAGTTGCCCTTTGACGGCGATGGCGTCCGCTTGCTCGAGGAGGTCATCGAGGATCAGCGGCTGCAGTTCGAGCTGCCGCCGCAGAAGATGCTGATGGGCATCGGCGCGGTGTTTGGCGAGATCCTGGTGCGCCAGCTTGGTGCCAAGTGGATCCGCCACAAGGACAACTACGTCGTCCGGCTGGACCCGAAGTCCGGTGTGTTTCCGATCGACCGGGCGACCCGGCAGTGGGAGAAGGGGCGCGTCGGCGGCGAGTCGCTGGGTACCTTGTTCGAGTCGATCCGGCGTCGCAGGTCGCCCGCTACCGGAAGCACGTCTCCTGCTTCCGCGAACAACGCCGCCACCACGCTGCCCGCTGCGGGCCCGGCCGCCGCAACCGCGGCCACGTCCTTCCCCCATCGCATCCCCGGTCAGGCGCCCGATCCGCAACTCGAGCAAGCGATCAACCAGGCCCGCAGCAAGCTCGGCCGGCTGCGCAATGCCGCAGCCAGCGGCACGCTGGCGAACATGCGTGCGGACAACCCGAGCTGGGTGACCCACCGCGATCCGCTGATCGAGGTCGGCCACCAGCAGGAGCTGCTGCTCGCCGAAGGCGAGGTGGTCTGGGCCGCGCTGGTGATGGCCAACCAGATCATGTTCCGGCCCGGCCGCGAGGATTGCCCCGGCCTGCTGGTCTACAGCATCGACCCCTATTTTGACGCCCGCCCGCAGGAGCTGGAGGCCATCGCCAGGCGCATTTTCGAGCTGAAAAACACTCGTCCCGACGACCCTGAGCTACAGGCGCTGGCCCGCCTGGTGACCGAGGAAACCGACCGCGGCATGGGCTGGCGGGTGCCCGAGGCGCTGACCGGGTGCGACGTGCGCGGCTCCATCTTCATGGCCTTCCGCAAGCATCTGCCGCGCGGTGTCCTGTATGGTTCGCGCTTCCCGATTCTCATCCATGCCTCGAGCCCGGCGGTGATGATACTGCCCTTCGACGCCTGGCCGGCCGAACTCGTCCGCGGCTGGAGTCCGGGCAGCGAGCGTCGATCGATCGAGGACATCCGTCGCCTGCCGGAGGGTCTGCGGGTGATGTATACGCCTGACGTGGTCGCTGCCGTCAAGGGAATGCAGGAAGGGGCCGAGTACCTCTGGCGGTTCCAGACCAGCGTCGAGGCATTGCTGGGGGAACTGACCATCGTCGAATTCGGCTGCCTGCGCTGGACCGGCGGGCAATGGCGCCCGGACAGCGAGCCGGTACTGGGGCCGTCCGAGTTCGCCGAACGGCATGCCTATCGCTTCGGGAGCCGAATAGCCGAACACCATCTGGGCGCCG
>JBGTIE010000578.1:0-5025 GCA_041745855.1 Lysobacterales bacterium
TCGCTCGCTTCCCAACGCTCGATCCGCGCCGGCAGATCGGCCGGACCGCCGAGGGCCTCGAAGGGCGCAACCATCGCCAGCGCCTGCATGCGCGCATCGGCACTGCTCTCCATCCGCGCCCAGAACGCCGCCATCGCCAGCTCGTCGGCGGTAGGCTCGGTCGCCGGGCCGGAAGCGAAGGCCATGCCGCTCAATGCGAGCAGCAGCATCGACAGGATTCGATGACAGGATCGATGCACGGGAAGGTCCTTCCGTCCGGGGCAGCGAAGGATGCCCGGAGAGGGGTGGCCGTGTCACGTCGGGCTGCGCACATGGCCTCAAGTCGCCCCGAGTACTGTCGGAAGTGGAGTTTTCAGGGCCCAGGGCACAGGGCCCAGGGCCCAGAAGGTCAAGAGCCCACGTTCAGGGCCCAGGGCCCAGGGCACAGGGGCCAAAAGGGCAAGTGCCGCTTCGAGGCTGGTCAGCTTTTAACTGGGCCCTGGGCCCTGAGCCCTGGGCCCTAAGATCTGGTAATTCCAACAAGGCATCAGTCCGACGTGCTGTCCGGCACCGCCCACCACTGGCATACACCGCCACCGATGCCTTAGCATCGCGGGCCCTTTGCGTTGTGCGATGCAGCAATCATGAGCGCCACCTCCTTTCGTAGTCAGCATTGCGGCGCCACCGATGAGCGCCAGATCGACCAGACCGTCACCCTTTGCGGCTGGGCCGACACCCGCCGTGACCATGGCGGCGTGATCTTCATCGATCTGCGGGATCATTCCGGCGTGGTCCAGACCGTCATCGAGCCGGACCAGGCCGCTGCCTTTGCCGCCGCCGAGCAGGTCCGCTACGAATATTGTCTTCGCATCACCGGCACCGTGCGCGCGCGGCCGGCCAGTCAGGTCAATGAGCGCCTGGCCAGCGGCAAGATCGAACTGGTGGCCTCCGAGGTCGAGATCCTGAACGCCGCCGCGCCACTGCCGTTCATGCTCGACGACGCCGCCAGCGAGGAATCGCGTCTGCGCTATCGCTATCTGGACCTGCGCCGGCCGTCGATGCAGCGCACGATGCGCCTGCGCACCGCGCTGGTCAGCGCGATTCGCCGCTATCTGGACGAACGCGGTTTCCAGGACATCGAAACCCCGATCCTGACGCGCGCCACGCCGGAAGGTGCGCGCGATTATCTGGTCCCCTCGCGCGTCCATCCGGGTCAGTTCTTCGCCCTGCCGCAATCACCCCAGCTGTTCAAGCAGCTGCTGATGATGGCCGGCATGGACCGCTACTATCAGATCGCGCGCTGCTTCCGAGACGAAGACCTGCGCGCCGACCGCCAGCCCGAGTTCACCCAGCTCGACATGGAGCTGGCTTTTGTTCGCGAGGCCGATGTGCAGGCACTGGTCGAGGACCTGATCGTGCACGTTTTCCGCGAGGTCAACAATGTCGAGCTACCGCAGCCCTTCCCGCGGCTGAGCTACGCCGAGGCGATGCGGCGCTTTGGCTCGGACAAGCCGGACCTGCGCATCCCGCTGGAGCTGATCGACGTCGCCGAGCACCTCAAGAGCACCGACTTCAAGGTCTTCGCCGGTCCCGCCAACGACCCCGGCGGCCGCGTCGCTGTGATCCGGCTGGCCGACGGCGCCAGCCTGTCGCGCAAGTACATCGACGATCTGGGACCGTTTGTTGCCAAGTACGGCGCCAAGGGTCTGGCCTGGATCCGCGTCGATGACCTGAGCAAGGGCCGCGAAGGTCTGACCAGTCCAATCGTCAAGTTCCTCGATGACACCGCGCTGAGCGGGATCCTGGCGACCACCGGCGCTCAGACCGGCGATGTGCTGTTCTTCGGCGCCGGCCCCTACAAGACCGTCAGCGATTTCCTCGGCGCGCTGCGGATCAAGCTCGGCCGCGATCAGGGGCTGGTCCAGAACAGCTGGCAGCCGCTGTGGGTGGTCGATTTCCCGATGTTCGAGTACGACCCGGGCGAGCGCCGCTACATGGCATTGCATCACCCCTTCACCGCGCCATCGGAAGATGACGTGGCCGCACTCAACGCTGACCCTTCGGCGGCCCTGTCGCGCGCCTACGACATGGTGCTGAACGGCAACGAGATCGGCGGCGGTTCGATCCGAATCCACCGGCCGGAGATGCAGGCAGCCGTGTTCGACCTGCTCGGCATCGACGAGACCGAGGCGCAGACCAAGTTCGGCTTCCTGCTCGAAGCCCTGCGCTACGGCTGCCCACCGCACGGCGGCATCGCGTTTGGCATCGACCGCATCGCAGCCCTGATGGCCGGCACCGAGTCCATCCGCGAAGTGATCGCCTTCCCCAAGACCGCCAGCGCCCAGTGCCTCCTCACCAGCGCCCCGGGCGAAGTGGCCGAAAAGCAGCTGATGGAACTGAGCGTGCGAGTGGCCAGGCGAGCGGACAGCTGAGGAAACACCGTCAAGAGCATTTTCAACACAAAGGACACAAAGGACACAAAGGAGAGCTTTCAAGATGTGAAGCTGAGCCGCTGGCAAAGCGATCGTGGCCGTGGCAACCGCGCCTCGCTGGCTGGCCGAATGCGTTCCTTCGTGGCTTTTTCAGCTTTTTGCTTTCCTTTGTGTCCTTTGTGTCCTTCGTGTTGAATCGCTCTTGATTCTGGCTTCGGCAGTACTTTTGACACTGTTTGCTGTGTTGGTACACCAGCACACTATAGCTCCACACCAAGGAGCACTCACATGAAAGCACGACTGTTGTCGGTATCCCTGCTGGCCGCCGGCCTGTTCGCGGCCGCTGTTCCGCTGCATGCCGAGCAGGCGCGGTCCAACTACGTCGCAGCCTCGATTGCCGTTGTCGATCCGGCCGCTCAGCTGGAGCAGATGGCGCGCATGTTCCGGGCCAACGATGTCGCGGGTCTGGCCCGGGCGATGGTGCCGCCGTCGCAATGGGAGGAAATGCGGATCGCGTACCAGAGCAAGCAGCTCGAACCGATCAGCGAGGAGGAGCGGGCCGAGTTTGAAAAGAAGATCGGCCGTCTGATCTCGCCGGATTCGGTCGATGAGTTGATGGCCGAGATCGAACCCAAGCTGGAACAGGCTCGTCCGAGCGCACCGGGCGCGCTGCTGATGGCTTTTGGCGCCGCGCAGATGGCGATCAACTCGCCCGATACCGAACTCACCGAGGAGCAGCGCGCCGCCCTCAAAAGCGTGCTGCCCGGTGCCCAGCGCTGGGCCAGTCAGACCGACTTCCTCGACTCGGCCAGCATGCGCCAGGCGCTGACCTTGTTGACCAGCGCCGGCCGCAATATCGGCATCAGCAATCTCGACCAGCTCAAGGAGCTGCCGCTCGAAGCCGTGCTCGATCGCGCCGGCACACTGCTGGCCGCGACCAAGCAGGCAGTGCGGCTGTACGGCATCGACCTGAACGCGGTGGCCGACTCATTGCGGGTCGAACTGCTCTCCATCGACGGTGACACCGCCCGCGTCCGCACCACCATCACCCTGTTCGACGCCCCGGTCTGGGCCGATCATGAATTGGTACTGTTGGAGGGGCGTTGGTATGGCACAGGGCTGAGGACTGAGGGCGTATTCAGGGCTGAGGGCGATTCAGGGCTGAGGGCTGAGGGCTGAGGGGTCAGGGAAGGGCGGACAAGTGCGAGGGCCCAGGGCTCAGGGCCCAGGGCCCAGAAGAGCGGCGGGCGCGGGCGGTTGCGCGTAGGATGTCGGTGAGCTCCGCGAACCGCATCAATGTTCAGAAGCGTAGAGCCGCAACCTGGAGGTAGCGCAGTCCCGGCGCGCGTAGAGTGGCGATTTTCGCGCCAGTTTCCTTCGCGACGACGGCCGCGTCCTCAGTCGAAAGCGATCCGGCCCGCGGCAACAGGGTAGGATGTCGGCTAGCGGCCAAACGCTCTTCCCCTCAGCCCTCGCCCCTCAGCCCTCAGCCCTACCCATGACCCGAATACTCTTCGTCTGTACCGGCAACATCTGCCGCAGCCCGGTCGCCGAGGGCATTGCGCGGGCGCGGGCTTGCGCGTTGGGACTGGCGCTGGAATTCGATTCGGCCGGGACCCACGACTATCACATTGGCGAGCCGCCGGATCAACGTTCGCAGGCCACCGCGCAGGCAGCCGGCACGCCGATCGATGATCTGCGTGCACGCCGCTTCGTGTCATCGGACTTCGATGAGTTCGACCTCATCCTGGCCGCCGATCGCGGTCATCTGCGGGCCTTGCAGGCGCGCCGTCCGGGTAACGCCCGGGCACAGCTCGAACTGCTCCTGCCGTGGTGCGGCATCGAGCAGCCGAACGAGGTGCCGGACCCGTATTACGGCCCGCTCGCGGGCTTTCACGAGGTGCAGCGGCTGCTGGAGGGGGCGATCGATGGGCTGCTGCGGCGGGTTCGGCGGGAAGGACTGCGGGGGCAAGGGCCCAGGGCATAAGGCCCAAGGGGAGGCCAGGTCGCGCACGTAGGATGTCGGTGAGCTTCGCGAACCGCATCAAGCAAGGACCCAGTAGAGGCTCGATGGTGCGCGCAGGATGTCGGTGAGCTCCGCGAACTGCATCGATGCGTTTGGCGCTTGTGCCGGAGCGAAAGAGCAAAGGCAGCGCTGCGCGCTGCGAATCGCGAGCAAGCTACCTCAACAAATGCAAGAGCAACTGCAAGGGCAAGAGCAAAGCAAGCCAATCTGCATCAATCCCCCAGCTTGTCCTGCGTCCGCCGCGCGAAATCACTCGCGTCATGACGTTCATGCAGCTGCCCTGCCGGCTCGCCCCAGGTCTTGTTCACCATCACCCCGCGTCGGGCGGCCGGGCGCTGGGCGATCTGTTCGGCCCATCGCAACACGTGACTGTACTTTTGGACTTGCAGGAACTCGGCGGCGTCGTAAAGCTTGCCGCGCACCAGGGCGCCGTACCAGGGCCAGATTGCGATGTCGGCGATGCTGTACTGAGCGCCAGCCATGAACTCGTTGTTGGCCAGATGGCTGTCCAGCACGTCCAGCTGGCGCTTGGCTTCCATCGCATAGCGGTCGATCGGGTACTCGATCTTGAATGGCGCGTAGGCGTAG
>JBGTIE010000579.1:0-6875 GCA_041745855.1 Lysobacterales bacterium
GCGGCCTTCCAGGCGGCGGCCGCACCGGCGCGGATGGCGCCGCGATGGCTTAACAGCAGCCAGCGTGACTGGATTTTGCCGCGACTCGGAATCTGCAGGTCCAGTGGCGTGCGCTCGGCGTCGGCCAGCAGCAACAATCGATCGGCCTGGCGCAGGCAGCGGGTGCGCCAGCCGGGATCGTCGCCATCGGCCAGGTACAGGGCGAAACGCTGATCGATCTCCAACTGGCTCAGGGCGCCGGCATTGAGCGTGGCACCGCGGGCATGATCGATCAGCCGCACCGGTCCAAAGCGCTCCAGCCCATGCAGCAAGTCTTCGGCCAGCCGCCGCAACGGCAGCTCCGGATGCATACCGACCAGCGCGAGCGAACGCGGCGTATGCGATTCGCCCTCCTTCATCGCCGATTCCAGCCGCTGCACGGCCAGCCGGGCAACATGCAGCGTGGCTTTGGGATGGGCATGGGCAAGCCGGTCGAAGGCGGGCCGACTGAGCCTCACCAGTTCGCAATCGCGTAGCGCACGCACCGTACCCACCCGCGGCTGGCCTGACAGCAACGCCATTTCGCCGACCGTCTCACCGGCTTCGATCAGTCCGATCTGGCGCTCGAGTTCGCCACTTCGCTTGTAGGCACCGAGCAGTCCGGACAGCAGCACATAGAGGGCATCGGCCTCGTCGCCCTCACAAAACAGCACCCGCCCGCCCGGCAGGCTCTGCCACTCCAGATCATCGGCGATCGCGGCCAATGCGGACGGGTCCAGGCCATGGAACAGCGGCAGCGAGGCGATCAGGGCGAGCGGATCACTCCCCTTCCCTGCCGGTTTCCACCAGCGGCGCAACAGGTCCAGCATGACCGGTCCAGCGACGGCGATGGAGCATGGTAGCTGATGGCAGGGCTGAGGGCTGAGGGCTGAGGGTGCGATTCAAACTGATGTAGCGATGTAGCCGGGGTCGGGGTCGGGGTCGGAATCGGTATCGAAACCAGGATCAGCGACCCGACTTTGCCCACGAACCAGTTGACGTGTACCTGGCAGTCTTCGACAACGTCGTCCGCGATTACCGCCGTACCCGATCAGATCGTGGTGCTGACAACGCAGGGGCGGCATGGGTACACAGTTCACGAGGAGGCGGCCGGATACGCCGGGCAAAAGATCGATTCCGATACCGATTCCGACCCCGACCCCGAAGTGAACTCGCCGGCCGTACACCCTCAGCCCTCAGCCCTCAGCCCTCAGCCCTCAGTCCTAGCCACTGGCGATCCAGCCCCGCCTCTGTGAGAATCACTGCCACACCAGCCCGGGGAGCAGGTCATGCCTTTTGAAGAAAAGCAGCAAGCGGGGATGTTGGGTGGATTGATCCGGGACATCCGGAGTGTCGTCGGCGGCCTGGTCAGCGGCGGCCGGCTGGAGCCGGAGAAGGAAATGGCGATCGATGTGCTGTTCGGCCTGCTCGGCGTAGTCGCCGGGGCAGACAGCATCGTGACCACGCACGAGGCGGAGTTCGTCAACCAGACGATGGACGAGATCGGCCTGGCCGGCAAGGGGCGTGAGATGGCCTTTGCCGCCTTCAACCGCGGCCGCCGGCGCGAGATCGATGTCGAGTCCGATCTGGCCAAACTGCTGGAGATCTATCCCAAAGGCAGCCAGGAAGTGGCGCGGGTGTTCGACAGCCTGATCCGCCTGGCGGCATCGGACGGCCGCATGCGCCCTAGCGAGAAGAAGCTGCTGGAGCAGATCACCACCCAGCTTGGCTACAGTCCGGACGTGCTGACTCAGCGACTGGCGCAGGCGGGCTTTTAGCCTGGAGCGCTGAGGGCTGAGGGCTGAGGGGCCAGGGGTGCGATTCAAACTGATGTTTCGGAGAGTCTTTGTGGTGGCAGGGCCCAGGGCCCAGGGCTCAGGGCCCAGAAGGTCAAGAGCCTTCTTGAGGCGAGTCAAAACGCAACGGCTGCGCGTAGCTTCCACCCTTGCCACAAGTTGGCTCTGGACTGGGCCCTGAGCCCTGGGCCCTGGGCCCTCAGGTCATTGCAACTTCCTCAAAACATCCGTTTGAATCGCACCCGAGGGCCAGAGCGTCGCGCGGCCTTGCTGGCTGAGCAAGCTACAATCGCGAGCCCGAAGCAATCGTTCAACTCGAACCAGGAAGCCTGACCCCTCAGCCCTCAGTCCTGATTGCCCCGACCAATTTTCGGACGATCAGTCGCCCCTGTGCCTCTGACCCGATCACTACCCTTTTGCGGAGTCGCGATGTCTGCTGATCTTGAACGCCGGGTGCTGGACAAGACCTGGTTCTATCGCTTCGAGCTGCCCAGTGGTGCGGTGACGCGGCGCTACGAGGATGGCGCCTTCGATGCCATCCACGACACCCGCCTGCGGATGCTTGACGGCGCGCTGGCACAGGCTTTTCCGGAGGGAGTGGCGAGCCGGCGGGCAGTCGATCTGGCCTGCCATCAGGGCTTTTTCTCGCTCCAGCTGGCGCAGCGCGGCTTCGCTGAGGTGACCGCGGTGGACGCCCGCGCCGATCACATCGCCGATGTCGAGCTGATCTCCGCGGCCTGTGGCCAGACACGGGTCCGGGCGCACCGCAGCGATGTGCACCGAATCGATCCGGCAGTCATCGGCGCGCCGTTTGATCTGGTCCTGTGCTTCGGTCTGCTCTACCACCTGGAAGACCCGATTGGCGCCCTGCGCCAGGCTCGGGCGCTGTGCAAGGATCTGTGCGTGGTCGAAACCCAGGTCGTGCCGAACATGAGTGGCAATGTGGACTGGGGCAGTTATCGCTTCGTCAAGCCGCTGCAGGGTGTGTTCGGCATCATCGACGAGACCTGGGAAACCCATGGGAAGGAAGCCAGTGTCACCGGCATCTGCCTGGCACCGAGCACCGAGGGCCTGCTCTGGATCATGCAGAAGGTTGGCTTCACCGACGTGCAACTGCTGCCCTGCCCGGAGGATGGCTACGAGCAGCTGCGGTTCGGCAAGCGGGTGATGGTCAGCGGCCGTGTACCGACGACTGCCTGAGCCCGCATGAGTGCGCCTGCCGATGCGGGTCGACCGAGCTTGCGCGTGCTCGGCATCGAGAGCAGTTGCGATGAGACTGGTCTTGCGATCTACGACAGCGGCCGCGGTCTGCTCGGCCACCGCCTCTACAGCCAGATCGAACTGCACGCGGCCTACGGCGGCGTGGTCCCGGAAATTGCCTCGCGCGACCACCTGCGCAAGCTGCTGCCGTTGCTTGAGCAAGTGCTGGACGATGCCGGATTGCGACTGGAGGAACTCGACGGCGTGGCCTACACGGCCGGTCCCGGTCTGGTCGGCGCGCTGCTGGTCGGCGCAGCGCTGGGACGCTCGCTCGCCTATGCGCTGGATGTCCCGGCCATCGGCGTGCATCACCTGGAAGGTCATCTGCTGGCGCCGATGCTGGAGCCGACTGCACCGAAACCGCCATTTGTCGCCCTGCTGGTGTCCGGCGGTCACAGCCAGCTGATCGATGTGCAGGCGCTGGGCCGCTATGTGCTGCTGGGCGACACCCTCGACGATGCCGCGGGAGAGGCCTTCGACAAGTGCGCGCAGCTGATGGGTCTGCCCTACCCAGGCGGTCCGGCGCTGGCCGATCTGGCACGCAACGGCGACCCGAAGCGATACCGGCTGTCCCGGCCACTGCTCGACCGGCCGGGGCTGGACTTCAGCTTCTCCGGCCTCAAGACGCAAGTTGCGCTGACCTGGCGCAACGGGCCCGGCGACGACACGGCGCGGGCCGATTTGTGCGCCAGCTTTGAGGCCGCCGTGGTCGATACCCTGACCGAAAAATGTCGCCGCGCCTGGCGCCAGACCGGTCATAAGCAGTTGGTGGTGGCCGGCGGCGTCGGCGCCAATCGACGCTTGCGTACCCAATTGCAGCAGGCCGCCGAGGCCGAAGGCGTGGGCCTGCATTTCCCGCGGCCGGAGTTCTGCACCGACAACGGTGCGATGATCGCGCTCGCCGGGGCCCTTCGGCTGGCTGGTGGGGAATCGGCTGAGCTATCGATCCGCGTGCGCCCGCGCTGGCCGCTGACCGAACTGACCCAGATCGGCGCTGGATGAGACGAGCGGGGATCGCGCAACGGCTGACGATTCCAGACGACCGCGGCCGTAACTTACGTTCGCGCTTAACCCCGCGCAAGCTTGATGTTGCCAAGCTTTTCCTGACCCCTCAGCCCTCAGCCCTCAGCCCTATAGCGAAAGCCACACCACCCCGCCAATGATCAACAGCAGCACAGCCAGCGCCATCGGCAGCCACAGCGCGATTGCGCCGATGCGGGGCGTGCGCTCGGGAATGTAGCTGTGCTCGGGTCTTGGACTGGCACCCGGTCGCCGTGGCAGGGGTTCCATCGTAGTGGCCTCGTGGTGGCGGGATGATGCAAGGGTAGCGTACTGCCAGCCCGGGAGTCGGGAGTCGGGAGTAGGGAGTAGGGAGTGCGCATCGTGAAGAGCTTCACAGTTGCTGTTGCGGGTTGCTCTGCCGCTACCTGGCGTGCAGTAGTACCCGTGCAATGAGCGAGACGAAAGCAGACGCTCCTCCCGAGTTGTCGTTGCATTGGCTTTCGCTATCGCTTTCGCCGTCACTCCCGACTCCCGACTCCCGACTCCCGACTCCCAACTACTTTCCCGAAATTCTCGGCAATAACTCACTTCGCCGGGCTCCCCCGCACTCCCAACCCCCCCCTGTTGCATCCGCGCAACAAGCTGAAAACCGTGGAATTTCCCATCCATGCAAGCAGTTAACGAAATTTTTAGTTTTGACGCGACCGTGACAATTGACTAATGTTGCGCGCTAACATCAGTCGGAGTGCGGGCCTTGATTTACGAGCCGCGATCGAACCATCCTCTTCGCGACCCGCACCACCCCCAGGCCTGCCGCAAGACGGTCGAAGCCAAGCGTGCGCCGCGCCCGCAGCGCTCGATCGGCCTGCGTCTGAGCGCTGCACTGGGTGCGGCCTTGCTGGTGATCGGCGGTGGTGCCCTGCTTGACCCTGCCCGCGCGCGGGTCGGCGATCCGGATGCGCTGTTGACCGCGCCTCGGCTGGAAATCCCGTTGCCGCTGCCGACGGCCGACGAGGTGCAGGTGCTGCCGCTGGAATTCGCGCCGGGTCTGGAGCACGACCTCTACACCCGCGGCCTGGGGGATGACGGCTGGCAGGTGATCACGGTGCGGCGCAGCGAGACCATGGGTGACATCTTCGCCAGCCTCGGGCTGGGTGGGGCCGAAGTGCAGCGCGTGGTCGGCCTGAGCGAACACACTCGACGCCTGACTCAGATCCACCCAGGCGATCAGATCGCGTTTCGGGTCGATCAGGGCCAGTTGCTCGGCATGCAGTTCGACGTCGGTGAAGACCACCGCGTGTTGATCGAGGCCGACGGCAGCGAACTGGTCGAGCAGATCATCGAGCGCAACATGGAAACGCGGCTGGAGTACGCCAGCGGCACCATCCGCAGTTCGCTGTTCCAGGCCGGCAGCGACGCCGGCGTGTCCGACCGGACCATCCTGAAGATGGCCGAAGTACTCAATTACGACATCGACTTCGCGCTCGACCTGCGCAAGGGTGACCGCTTCACGGTGGTCTATCAGGGTATCTACCGGGATGGCGTGCGCCTGCGCGACGGTGAAATCGTGGCGGTGCGTTTCGTCAACCAGGACAAGCCGCACGAAGCCTTCCGCTTCGTCAATGCCGAAGGCCAGGCCGATTACTACGACGTCGAAGGGCGTAGTCTGCGCAAGGCCTTCATTCGCACGCCGGTCGAGTTCACGCGCATCTCCTCGCGCTTCTCATCGGCCCGCAAGCATCCAATCCTGGGCAAGGTGCGGGCGCATCGCGGGGTCGATTACGCGGCGCCCTCGGGTACCGTGATCCGCGCCGCCGGCGCCGGCACGGTCAAATTCGTCGGCCGGATGAATGGCTATGGCAACGTGGTCGAACTCCAGCACGGCCGTGAAACCACGACGCTGTACGCCCACATGTCGCGTTTTGCGCCGAAGCTGAAGAAGGGCCAGAAAGTCAGTCAGGGGCAGACCATCGGCTACGTTGGCATGACCGGTCTGGCGACCGCTCCCCATCTGCACTACGAGTTCCGGGTCAAGGGCGTCCACCGCGATCCGCTGTCGGTGACGATGCCACGGTCGGAACCGCTGGCGGCCAGGGAGCTGCAGAACTTCAAACGCGAACAGCAAGTGGCGCGAGTGCAGCTGAGCACACTCGAGGGCGCGCTGGCGATGCGCGCCAGCCCCTGAGCGACGCTCCCGGTTCGGCGGCCCTCGCCAACGGCCGCTATCTCGGTCTGATTTCCGGTACCAGCGCCGATGGCATCGACGCGGCGCTGCTGCGCTTCGACGCATCCGATCCGTCCGCTTGCCTGCGCCTTGTAGTGGAAGCCGCAGCCACGACCGCCTATCCCGACGCACTGCGTCAGCGCCTGCTGCCGCTGATCCATGGTCAGAGCATGGTCGAGGTGGACGAACTGGCCGGTCTGGACGCCGAGATCGGACAGCAATTTGCCAATGCCGCCAACGATTTGCTGCAACGAGCGTCGGTCGGCCCGATCAGCGTGATGGCAATCGGCAGTCATGGTCAGACGATCCGCCACCGACCTCGCCTGAGCCTGCCCTTTACCTGGCAGATCGGAGATCCCAGCCGTATCGTCGAAACAACCGGCATCACCACCGTGGCCGACTTCCGCCGTCGCGATGTCGCCGCCGGCGGCCAGGGCGCGCCGCTGGTGCCCGCCTTCCACGCCGCGATCTTTTCCGATCCGGCCGAAGACCGCGCGGTACTGAACCTGGGCGGCATCGCCAATCTGACCCTGTTGCCGCGCAGCGGTCCGGTGCGTGGTTTTGACTGCGGGCCA
>JBGTIE010000580.1:0-5097 GCA_041745855.1 Lysobacterales bacterium
GCGGGCGAACGTCGAGGTTTCATCCTTGCCCGGGCATGGCGCGGTGCTCTTGCTCTCTTTGCGGCCTCCGCGTCCGCGTAAGCTGCTCTTCGCTGTTGATATCGAAGTCCGCCTGACCACATCAGTTTGACTCGCACCCCCAGCCGAAGCCCCCGGACATTCTACGACCACCGCCGGGGTAGACTCCCAGCTTTGCCGACGGAGAGCATTCTTGCGCCCGATACTCGCCTGGCTGCGCGCCGGCATCGCGCTGTTGCTGGTCAGCCTCAACACGGTCATCCATTGCACGCCGCTGTTCCTGATCGCGCTGATCAAGGCACTTGTGCCCCTGCCCCCGGTGCGCAGGCTCTGTGATCAGGCGCTGATTGGCCTTGCGGAAAGCTGGATTGGCGTCAACTCCTGGCTGATCGAGCGCTGCACCACGACCCGGGTCATGATCGAAGGTCTGCAGGACCTGGACTATCAAGGGCGCTACCTGATCGTCGCCAACCACCAGAGCTGGGTCGATATACCCATTCTGCAGAAGGCCCTGAACCGGCAAGCGCCGTTCATGCGCTTCTTCCTGAAGAGTCAGCTGTTCTGGGTGCCGGTGCTGGGACTGGCCTGGTGGGCGCTCGATTTTCCGTTCATGAAGCGCTACAGCCGCAGCCAGATCGCAGCCCGACCGGAACTGGCTGGCGTGGATGTGGCAGCAACCCGCCGCGCCTGCGAGCGCTTCGCGCATACGCCGGTGTCGATCATGAATTTCGTCGAAGGCACTCGCAACACGCCCGCCAAGCACGCCCGCCAACAATCACCGTACCGGTATCTATTGAAGCCCCGCGCCGGCGGCATCGCCTTCGTCCTGGCCGCGCTCGGCGAAAGCCTGCAATCGATCGTCGACGTCACCGTGATCTATCCGGGCGGCCGACCGACCATGATGGACCTGCTCTGCGACCGTGTTGCGCAAATCCGCGTCCACGTCCAGATACGCGAGATCCCCGCCGAATTCCGCGGCCTCGACTACCACGGCGACCCCGAATGCCGCCAGCGCTTCCAGACCTGGTTGAACGAGCTGTGGGGGGACAAGGACGAACGAATAATGAGGGTGCTTGCTAGCGAGGGCACAGGGCCCAGGGCACAGGGCCCAGAAGAGGCGCAGGAAAGTCACAACGAGCCCTGAGCCAGGCGTACATTGCTTTTCTGGGCCCTGGGCCCTATGCCCTGGGCCCTGCCCTCCTTCAACTTTGTGAAATTCCAACCCCGCTTCTTCCCAGACCACCCCCCGTGAACGTACCGCAAACCGGTTTTTCACATCTGAATCATCAAATTTACCTAAGATCCCCGCCCATACCTTCACATACGTGAGAGAGCGAGGTCGCCATGAAGCAGCGAGATGATCAGGCCGGGCTGGTGTTGTTGATCGAGGACAACCGCGGGATTTCCGAGATGGTGGGTGAGTACCTGGAGCGGCGCGGGTACTCGGTGGACTACGCGCAGGACGGGGTGACCGGGCTGCACCTGGCGGTCAGCAACAGCTATGACGTGGTCGTTCTGGACCTGATGCTGCCGGGCATGGACGGTTTCGATGTCTGCCGCAAGCTGCGCCAGGAAGCGAAGAAGTCCACCCCGGTGCTGATGCTGACCGCACGCGACACGCTGGAAGACAAGGTCACCGGCCTGGACGCCGGCGCCGACGACTATCTGGTCAAGCCCTTCGAGGTGAAGGAACTGGAAGCTCGCATCCGCGCCCTGATCCGGCGCGATCGCCGTCTGGTCAGCCAGGAACTGTTGCGCGTGGGCGACCTGCAACTCGATACCGCCACCTTGCGGGTGACCCGCAACGGCAAGGATCTGGCTGTATCTCCGATCGGTTTGCGCCTGCTGCAGATCCTGATGCGCGAGTCGCCGCGAGTGGTCTCCCGCCGCGACATCGAGCGCGAGATCTGGGGCGACATGCTGCCCGACAGCGACACCCTGCGCAGCCACCTCTACAATCTGCGCAAGGTCATCGACAAGCCCTTCAGCCGATCATTGCTACATACCATCCACAGTGCCGGCTACCGACTGGCGGATCTGGATTCGGAGATGCCGACGAGTCGGGTGGCGAATGGGTAGTGTTAAGGAGTGCGTCGTTCCCATGGTCCGGGTCTTCGTTGGTTGCTGCTGAGGGCCCAGGGCACAGGGCTCAGGGCCCAGTAGAGCACGCGTATCCTTCGGGGCTTCCGGCAGACTGGACTCAGCAAATGAACTCCGACATGCATCAGACCCGCTTTGCTGGGCCCTGGGCCCTGAGCCCTGGGCCCTCTGGCCATGACAGAGCCGTACGTTCCGAGCCACCGCATTCTGGCGGACTATCGATGGCTCCGGGGCCCCAATGAGCCGCTCCACCGGCCTGCGGGCAAAAATCGGGATTGCGTTCATTCTGCAGGCGGCCGCGGTCAGCTGCGGTGCGATTCTGGGCGTTTATGCGGCGGCGGCGGTGTTGCAGGATGTGCTGATCAAACGAGCGCTGAAGGAGGAGAGTCAGCACTACATTGCCCTGCTCGAAGTCAATCCGGAGTTTCCGGAGCCGAATACCTACAACATGCGCGGCTATCTGCTGCGCCCGGGCGAGTCGAATGATCGGCTGCCGGCCGACCTGCGCGGACTGGAGCCCGGCTATCACACGCTGCGCCGGGCGCAGGACAAGCCCTTGGTGTACGTGCGTGACTGCCAAGCCGGCCGACTGTTCCTGCTGTTCGATCAGGAACAGGTCGGGCGGCTCGCGCTTTGGTTCGGCATGATGCCGCTGGCACTGGTGCTGTTGCTGGTCTATCTGGCCACCTGGCTGACTTACAGGTTGTCGCGACGGGCGATCTCGCCAGTGATCTGGCTGGCGACCACGGTACGCGGCCTGGACCCGCGCAAGCCAGACCTTTCAGCCCTGTCACCGGAATTGATGCCACCGGATGTGGAAGGTGAAACCGAAGTCCTGGCCGAGGCCCTACGAGGCTTCGCAGCGCGCCAGACCGAGCTGATCGAGCGCGAGCGCAACTTCACCCGTGATGCCAGCCACGAGTTGCGCAGCCCGCTGACGGTGATCAAGATCGCCAGCGAGGTGCTCGCTGCCGACGGTGAACTGGATGCCTTCGAGTCGCGCAATGTCGAACGCATCAGCCGCGCGGCGCGCGATATGGAGGCGCTGATCGAGGCCTTCCTGATCCTCGCCCGCGACAGCGCCTCGGGCATGCCGAGTGAGGACTTCCTGCTCGAAACCGTGGTCCGCGAAGAGATGGAGCGGGCCGAGCCGATGCTCGAAGGCAAGCCGGTGCAGATGCAGTTGGGCCAATTCGGCGCCTGCATGATCCACGCGCCGCCGAAAGTCGTCGGCGTCATCATTGGCAATCTGATTCGCAATGCCTGTGCCTATACCGAGTCAGGCAAGGTGGACATCCAGCTGCGCTGCGGCGAAGTCATCATTGCCGATACCGGCGCCGGTATCGAGGCCGAGGAACTGAGCCGGATCTTCCAGCCCTTCTACCGCGCCAGCGGCGCCGCGCCCGGCGGCCACGGCGTTGGTTTGAACATCGTCCGCCGTTTGTGCGACCGCTTCAGCTGGGAAGTGAAGCTGGAAAGCGTGCATGGCAAGGGCACCACCGCGACGGTCAGCTTCCCCGATGCGCGGCCGGTGCCGAACGGGCTTGCGCACGATACGGCTTGACTGTCTTGCGAACTCCGTAGGCCGGTCCCTCGCGCCCGCCAAGCCTGGATCTCCGCGCTTGTCACCCCTGCGCGAGGCGGCCGGCGCTCTGGGCAAACGTCAAAGACCATTCGATGGGCTTGTAGGCAGGCCATTCAAGACTGCTCTGAGTCCTTCAACGACTGACCTTCCACAGAAGTCCAAGTCGCTTTCCACGCAACTGAACTGCATCCCGCTCGGCTCAGTTGCGGCCGCGCTGATGACATACCTGACCGGAAAACCGAGCAATTTCGTCCCTCTCCGCGGTCGCCACTCCACGTTTCCGGTGATTCTGACAATCACGATTGGTGATACTGAAGTTGTCGCCAGCACGAAGTCGCAAGAGCGCTCGATCTCGTTTCGAATGGATTGCTGAACGTGCTGGGTCAGGCCATCGTCCGCGTCGGCTACGACATCGACCTGCCTTGGGTTCATGCAGTTCGCCTCGGAGTTCTCTCGCTGCTGAGAACGGGTGCAAGAGACCACGAGTAGCGATACACAGATCAGGCATACCAGCTTTGCTTTCGACATGGGAATCCTGTTGATCTTCGGTCGGAACGAGTTGATCCTGCACAGCCGCTTAGACCCGCGATCGGACCAGACGCGGGGTCGGAACCTGCGGCGCGGGTCAAAACGGCCTACTTCACCCTATGCGCCCGTCCGGCGTTTCGGGCAACATGCTACCAATGAGCACTTCTACTGACGACGACAAGGGCCGCCGCGTCCGCAGCCTGAGCGCGCTGTGGCCTTTCCTGCGCCCGTACCGCCGGGCCGTGGCTGCGGCGCTGGGCTTCCTGCTGCTGTCGGCCAGTGCCTCGCTGGTGCTGCCGGCGGCGGTCGGGCAGATGATCGATCACGGCTTCAGCCAGACCGACGCCGGCCTGATTGACCGCTATTTCGTCGCCCTGTTCGCGGTCGCGGCGGTGCTCGCGCTGGCTACCGCCGGTCGTTTCTACTTCGTCAGCTGGCTGGGCGAGCGGGTCATGGCGGATCTGCGGCGGGCCTTGTTCGGTCATCTGCTGCGGCAGGAGTTGGGCTTCTTCGAACAGACCCGGGTGGGCGAGTTGCAGTCGCGGCTGACCGCCGACACCGAGCTGATCCAGACCGTCGTTGGCAGCAGTGCCTCGGTCGCGCTGCGCTCGATCCTGCTGCTGGTCGGCGCGCTGGTGCTGCTGGTGTTGACCAGCCCGCAACTGGCGATGCTGATCGTGATCGGTATCCCGGCCATCGTCGCGCCGATCCTGTTGTTCGGCCGGCGTGTGCAGCAGCTGTCGCGGCAGAGCCAGGACCGGTTGGCCGACACCTCGGCGGTTGCCGGTGAGGCGCTCGGCGCGATCGCCACGGTGCAGGCCTTCGCCCGCGAGGAGCACGAACGCGGTCGCTACGGGAAGGCGATC
>JBGTIE010000581.1:0-11055 GCA_041745855.1 Lysobacterales bacterium
CGACCGGCAACGCGCTGGCGGCAATGGCCGATCTGCCGCGGCGGGTCATGGCCGAGGAACTGACCGGGCCGCTGGCCGATCTGGCGCCGGTCCCGGCGCCCTTCGAGCTGATCGTGCAGCGCCGCTACAACCCGGAAGGGATCAGCCAGTACAACATCGTGCCCGGCTTGATGGGGGTGATCCTGACCATGACGATGATCATGATGACCGGCGTTGCGATTACCCGCGAGCGCGAGCGCGGCACGATGGAAAACCTGCTCGCCACGCCGGTGCGCCCGATCGAGGTGATGCTGGGCAAGATCGCGCCCTACATCCTGGTCGCCTATGTCCAGGTCGGGCTGGTGCTGCTGGCGGCCTGGAGCGTCTTCAACGTGCCGATGCTTGGCTCGCTAGGGCTGCTGCTGGCGGTGGTCGCGCTGTTCGTGCCGGCGAATCTGAGCATGGGTCTGCTGTTCTCGACCCTGGCCAAAAATCAGATGCAGGCGATGCAGATGACGTTCTTCTTCTTCCTGCCCTCGATGCTGCTGTCCGGCTTCATGTTCCCCTTCCGCGGCATGCCCGTCTGGGCCCAGCACATCGGTGAGATCCTGCCGCTGACTCATTTTCTGCGCATTGTTCGGGGGATATTGCTCAAGGGTAACGACGCCAGCCTGATCGCCCAGCATCTGTGGCCGTTGCTCCTGTTCATCGGGGTGACGTTGGGGTTGGGGTTGGTCAGGTTTCGCCGGACACTTGACTAAGGGCACAGGGCACAGGGCACAGGACACAGGGCCCAGGGCCCAGGGCCCAGGGCCCAGGGCTCAGGGCCCAGAGGAGCAGGCCGAACGCTGGGCTTCGGGCAGCGGCTCTTGCATTGACTGGCCCTGGGCCCTTTGCCCTGGGCCCTACTGGCCACCGCAGCGACCTCGCCCCTCGCCGACGATCAACCCCCGCGCCGCAACGCCTCAATTCGCTCACTCAACGGCGGATGCGTCATGAACAAGCGCTTCATGCCCTGGGCGACGGCGCCGGAGATGCCGAAGGCTTTGACTTCGGAGGGCAGGTCGGCTGGGCCCTGGTTCTTCAGGCGCTCCAACGCGGCGATCATCTTTTGCCGGCCGGCCAGGTTGGCACCACCGGAGTCGGCACGGAACTCGCGCCAGCGGGAGAACCACATTGCGATGATGCTGGCGAGGATGCCGAGCACGATCTCGAGCGCGAAGACGATCGCGTAGTAGCCGATGCCGGGGCGGTCGCTCTTGAACACCGCCTGGTCGATGATCCGGCCGATCACCCGCGACAGGAAGATCACGAAGGTATTGAGCACGCCCTGGATCAGCGCCATCGTCACCATGTCGCCATTGGCCACATGCGAGACCTCGTGCGCGAGCACGGCTTCGGCCTCGTCCCGGGTCATGCTGCGCACAAGGCCGGTACTGACCGCGACCAGCGCGTTGTTGCGTGACATGCCGGTGGCAAATGCATTGATCTCGGGAGCGTCATAGACCGCCACCTCGGGCATGCCGATGCCAGCGGCCTGGGCTTGCCGGCGAACCGTATCAAGCAGCCACTTCTCTTCTTCGTTGCGCGGTTGCTCGATGACCCGGGCGCCGGTGCTGCGCTTGGCAATCCATTTGGAGATGGCCAGTGAGATGAAGGAACCGGCAAAACCAATGATTGCGGCAAAGATCAGCAGCGAACCGAGGTCGGTGCCGCGGCTGGCCGCATACATATCCAGTCCGGTCAGCTTGGCAATGAGGCTGAGCAGGACCAGTACGGCGAGGTTGGTAGCCAGGAACAGGCCAATGCGCAGCATCGTCGGATTCTCCATGTCGAAATTGAGGACAGCGCTTGATCATCGCGCAGCACTGTTGCATACACCAGCGCAGTTGCGCATCTTGTTCAGCGCCGGGCAGGAAGGCTGTGACTGTGGTGGGAGGCTTTCCCTGACCCCTCAGCCCTTTGCCCTCAGCCCTGTGTCTGGTCAGATTGCGGCCGGGCGAGCCACTTTCAAGGATGGCAATGGAACCAGCAGCGTCGTCGGTCGCCGATCATTCAGCTGCGGTTTGCGGGCGCTTCGCACCGTCACCGACCGGCTGGCTGCATGCTGGTTCGATCCATGCCGCGGTCGCGAGTTTTCTGTCGGCGCGGGCGGCCGGGGGCCGCTGGCTGGTGCGAATCGAGGATGTCGACAGGCCACGCGAGCGCCCTGGCTCGGCCGACGCCATTCTCGCCGATCTGCGCATGCTGGGCCTTGAGTGGGACGGGCCGGTGTGGCGCCAGAGCGAACGCTCGGCGGCCTATGCTGAAGCGCTCGAAGAACTACGGCGGCGCGGCGCGGTGTTTCCGTGCGCCTGCAGCCGCGCCGATCTGGCACCGACGGGTATCCACACCGGCGGTTGCAAGCGCCGCCTGACCGACAGCGCCAGCCACGCCTGGCGGATGCGCGTGGCCGACGCGGTAGTCGGCTTCGAGGACCGTATTCAGGGACGCTATCAACAATCGCTGCACGACGAGGTCGGCGATGTGGTGCTGCGTCGGCGTGACGGGCTGTGGGCCTACCATCTGGCGGTGGTCGTCGACGACGCCGCGCAGGGCATCGGCGAGATCATCCGCGGCGCCGACCTGCTCGATTCTACCCCGCGCCAGATCCATCTGCAGCGCCTGCTGGGCGTGACTACGCCGGCCTACGGCCATGTCCCGCTGCTGCTCGACGAAAGTGGCCAGAAGCTGTCGAAGAGTCGCCGCTCGGCCGCATTCGATCGCCGCGATGCGTTGCAGGCCCTGCGCCAGACGCTGGCCGGACTGGGGCAGCCGGAAACCGAAGGCGACAGCTGTTCAACCATTCTCGCCCGCGCGATCACCGGCTGGGATGTCGCGCGGGTGCCGCAGCGGCCAAGTCTGCCGTGTAGAATGCGTGGAGACTTCGGGAGGGAGTATCAAGCATGACTGCACGTGTGGCATTTGTGACTGGCGGAACCGGTGGTATCGGCACGGCGATCTGCCGTGAAATGGCTAGGCTCGGTCACCGCGTCGTGACCAACTATCGCAGTCAGGAGAAGGCCCTCGCCTGGCAGGCCGAGTTGAAGGCGCAGGGTGTCGAGGTGGCGATCGTCCATGGCGACGTTGGTGATTTTGCCAGCTGCGAGGCGATGGCACAGGAGATCGCCGACAAGGTCGGACAAGTCGACATCCTGATCAACAACGCCGGCATTACCCGCGACACGACCTTCCACAAGATGAGTCCGCAGCAGTGGGAAGATGTCATCGGCACCAACCTCAGCAGCTGCTTCAACGTGACCCGCCAGTTCATTGACGGCATGCGCACGCGCAAGTGGGGGCGGATCGTCCAGATCTCCTCGGTCAATGGCCAGAAGGGTCAGTACGGACAGGCCAACTACGCCGCCGCCAAGGCCGGCATGCACGGCTTCACGATCTCGCTGGCGCAGGAAAATGCGAAGTTCGGCGTGACCGTCAACACGGTGTCACCCGGCTACGTCGGCACCGACATGGTGATGGCGGTGCCGGAAGAAGTACGCGCCAAGATCGTTGCACACATACCGATAGGCCGGCTAGGCGAACCTGAAGAGATCGCCTACGCCGTCGCCTTCTTCTGCGCCGATCAGGCGGCCTGGATCACCGGGGCGAATCTGTCCATCAACGGTGGCCACTACATGGGGTGGTAGCGGAAATCATGGCCCGGGTGAGGATCATCAAGAAATACCCGAATCGGCGTCTGTACGACACCGAGATCTCCAGCTATGTCACCCTCGAGGACATTCGGCAGCTCGTCATCGACGACGAGTCTTTTGAGGTGCACGATGCCAAGAGTGGGCAGGACATCACCCGGACGGTGTTGCTGCAGATCATCACCGAGCGCGAAGAGGCCGGCGAGCCGCTGCTGTCGGCCAACGTGCTGCAGCAGCTGATCCGCTTCTACGGCGACTCGCTGCAGGGCTTCATGGGGCAGTATCTGGAACGCAGCCTGCAGGTCTTCCACGACCAGCAGCACCAGTTCCGCAACCAGCTCCAGTCGCTGCTCGGTCAGGCACCGTGGAACATGATGAAGGACCTGACCCAGCGCAACCTGGAAATGTGGAAGCATGTCCAGGAAGGCCTGCTCGGCCGCCGCTCCGGTAACGACGCGCGGCCGGGAAGCGAACGAGGCGAGCCGGAAAAGCCACCGGCGGATACGACCCGCAAGCGGCGCTGAACTTTGGCACGCAGCGCCGCAGCCCAAAGTTGAGCGTCGCAGTCCACTGCCCAGTCGCAGTCCATGGTCGGTCGCCGTCAGCACGTTACAGCTTTTTGACGCACTGCAGCAAATCAGCGTAGACTCGCGCGCCACAGGGGGCTGTTGGGGGAATCGGGATGCGGGTTGCCGTGGTCAGTGGGGGCATTGGTGGGCTGGGGACAGAGATCTGCCGGTACCTCGCGCGCAGTGGACGACAGGTGGTCGCCGCCGATCTGGCCTCCAGGCCCGAGCGCATCGACGCTTTTCTGCAGGAGATGGCCGAGTTTAATGGTCGGGTCGTATTCGAATCGCTTGATGTGGGCGATCCAGGCAGTTGCGAGGGACTGGTCGATCGGGTCCAGGCGCGCTTTGGCCGGCTCGACATCCTGGCCAACGTTGCCGGCATCACTCGTGACGCGAGCTTTCGCAAGATGGAGCGCAGTCACTGGTCCGACGTGATGCGGATCAATCTGGACGGCGTCTACAACATGACCCGGCCAGTGGTCGATGGCATGTGCGAACGGGGCTTTGGCCGGATCGTCAACATCTCCTCGGTCAACGGCCAGACTGGCCAGTTCGGACAGACCAACTATTCGGCCGCCAAGGCCGGCATGCACGGTTTCACGATGGCGCTGGCGCGCGAAGTGGCGCGCAAAGGCGTGACCGTGAATTCGGTGTCGCCAGGCTACTGCCGAACCCAGCTGGTGATGGCGGTGCCGGAAAAGGTGCGCGACCAGATCGTGGCGCAGATTCCGGTCGGGCGCCTCGGCGAGCCGGTCGAGATTGCCCGTACGGTCGACTTCCTGGCGGCCGACGATGCGGGCTTCATCACCGGCGCCAACATCCCGGTCAACGGCGGCTACTTCATGTCGTTCTGAATCGGCTTTCCCGCTAGTTGAAATCGTAGCTCATGACCTTTTCAGGTTCCTGCAGGAAGTTGCCCTGCACGAAGCTGACACCGCATGAGAACAGGATCGACATGCTGGCAGCGTCTTCGACGAATTCGGCGATGACTTCGCGCTCCAGCCGTCGCGCCTCCTCACACAACTCCCGCACCTTGAGTTCGTTTTCCTTGCTCTTGGGCAGATCGGTCATGTAGCTGCGGTCGATCTTGATGTAGCGGGCGGGCACGTGCTTGAGCAGCTGGAAGGAGTTCAGGCCGCTGCCGAACTGCTCCAGGGTGAATCCGCAATGCAGCTGAGCCAGCCCCTGGGCGAGGAAACGCGCCGGCTTCAGGTTGGTCACGACCTTGCTCTCGGGCATTTCCAGCACCAGGTGCTTGCCCGGCAGGCGAGCGTCCTTGAGCTGCTGCGCGAGCCATTGCAGGATCGTGCCATCCTGGATCGATTCGGGGGAAATCTTGACGAAGAAAGTGCAGTGCGCACCCTGCTTGAGCCGCTCGGACAGGATGCGGATGGCCTTGCTGATGACCCAGCGATCGATGTGAGGCAGCAGGCCATGCTGAGCCGCGGCGGGCAGGAAGTTGCCCGGCGGGATCTCGCCCTTCGGACTGCGCATGCGCAGCAGGATCTCGTAGTACTCGCCCTCGGCACCTTGCAGGCTGACCATCGGCTGGTAGAACAAGACGAAGCCGTCCTTGTTCAGCGCATCCTTGATCAGGCTCAGCCAGTGACGGTCGCGCTCGGCCTGGGCCTTGTCCCTGGCAGAAGGGTCGAACACGACGATCTTGTTGCCGCCTTCCTCGCTGGCCCCGCGAGCGGCTTCGGCGGCGCGATCGAGCACATCCTGAACCCGCGAGATCTTCTCCGTCAGCAGGCACACACCGACGCTGGCAGTCATGCTGATGGATTGTTCGCCGACATCGAAGATCTGGGAGTCGACGGCCTTGGCGATGGCCTCGGCAAATTCAGCGCACTCGGCATGGCTGCGGCCGTTGGCGAGCACCGTGAAGGTGTGGTCGGAGAAGCGCGCGACCAGATCAGCCTCGGTCACCATCGAGCGCATCCGGCCGGCGACGTCGGCCAGCAGCAAGTCGGCGCTACCCACGCCGATGCTGTCGAGGGTCTGGCGGTAGTTGTCCAGTTCAATATACAAAAGGGCCTGATCGTTCTTGCCTGAAACCGCCGAGCCGACGGCCTTTTCCAGTTCGCCGAGGAAGTACTGGCGGTTGGCCAGTCCGGTGACCAGGTCCTGCCGCTTGAGCGTGTCCAACTGTTCGGCTACCTTGGCATCGACAGTCTGCTGGCGGAACACGATCTGGGTGCAGCTCTCACCCTCGATGCTGGCCTCGGACAGCTCGAGAGCGGCATCGAAGGAATGGCCGTCGGGCGTGCGGGCCTGCAAGTTGAGGCGTTCGGGCGGCTTCTCACCCTTGCTGATCTGGCGCAATACCGATTTCATCTCATCGGCGTGGCGGGGCGTGATCAGCTCGAGCATCGGTGTGCCTTCGATCTCCTCGAAATCCTCGAAACCGAAGATTTCCAGATAGGCCCGATTGGCGTAGACGTGCATGCCTTCGTGGACGTAGGCGATGGGATCGCGCGAGCTGTCCAGCAGCGAGTGACAGCGGCGCTCACTTTCGCGCAGGGCCGCTTCCATCCGGCGCTGGCTGCGACGCGCCTGCAGATTGTCGAACTCACGTCGCACCACCATCTGCAGGTGATCCGATGAGGTCCGCAAGACCACGTCGCGCGCGCCCTGGCGCATCGAATCGACCAGGCCATCGGTACTCAGGCTGTCGGCCAATTGCAGCAGCACGACGTCCTTGCCGCTCTTGTCGATCGCCGCGCTCAGATCCTTCAGGCCGATCGATTTGCCCTTCGGCGACAGCAGCACCAGATCGACACTCTGCTCGGACAGGATGGTCTCGATTTCCCTGGCATCGGTCGCCCTCGACGGCCGCACCGCCAGGCCACTGTTGCGAACCACGCTGATCACGTGCTCGGCATCTTCGACCGACTCTTCCACCAACAACAGTCGAATGATGTTGTCTGCCTTTGCCATGGGTGTTGTGTCGTCCTTGCCTCAACAAGACCGATTGTGACCGAAATGGATGTGTTTGGGCCACCGTGGGCACCAAGTATTGCGTGGGCTCGGGTCCTTCGCTAGTCGCCGCCGAGTTCTCTACCCGTGAGCTCAGCTCGGGGTCGGTGTCGGGGTCGGAATCGGGATCGGTCCTTTGTCGGCGTATCCGGCTGCCTCCCCGTGATTCGTTCAGCAATACTGCCATTCTTGATGTTCACCCGCTTCACCAAGTCGTCGGCGGGGACTAAGCCTCATGCCGTCTTCCCTCGATACCGATTCCGATCCCGATTCCGACCCCGACCCCGACTGACGGCTTCACATCGCTGCATCACCGCAAGATCAAGGCTGCTCGGTGCCCAACTCGTGCCGGTCTCCTTGCTCAGGCAACGACGCGCTTGGAGCCCTCGCCGGCGATCTCGCGGGCTAGCCGGGGTACCAGATAGCCCGGCATGCGGGCCCGCATCGAGGCGATCAGTGCTTGGCCTTGTGCTTCATCGACGGCGAAGCGCTGCGCGCCGACGACCGGGTCGAGCAGATGCAGGTAGTAGGGCAGCACGCCGACGTCGTGCAATCGTTCGCTGAGTGCCTGCAGGACGCCCGCATCGTCGTTGACACCAGCAAGCAGCACCGACTGGTTCAACAGCAGCGCGCCGGCAGAGCGCAACTGCGCGCAGGCTGCGCTGACCTCGGCGTCGATCTCGGCCGGGTGGTTGGCGTGGATCACCACCGTCACGGTCCACGGTAGCTCGGCCAACCATGTGAGCAAACCCGGATCGATCCGGTCGGGCAGGACCACCGGCCAGCGTGTATGCAGGCGCAGGCGGCGCAGGCCGGGCAGCACGCGGAGTTGGTCGGTCAGACGTCGCAGGCGCGCATTGCCCAGCGACAGTGGGTCGCCGCCGCTGAGGATCAGTTCGCTGATAGACGGATCGGCCGCAAGCGCGGCGATCACCCCGGACCAGTCGTCCTGGGCCGGATTGGAATCGGCGTAGGGGAAGTTCTGGCGGAAACAGTAGCGACAGTGGACCGCACAGGCCGCGGTGGTCAGCAGCAGCGCCCGACCGCGATACTTGTGCAGCAGGCCTGGAGCGCGCTCGCTCGCCGCATCGCCGACCGGGTCGAGCAGCGTGCCGGCGACGGCATGAGTCTCCTCGGCCAGCGGCAGCACCTGCAACAGTAAGGGATCGCGCGGATCGCCCTTGTTCATACGCGCGGCGTAAGGTCGCGGTACCAGCAACGGGAATGCAGGGCCGGACGGGCGTAGCGGCGGAAGCTGTGCAGGGGTCAGGTGCAGGTAGTCGAGGAAATCCGGCAGCTGGCGAAAGGCCAGCCGCAGCTCTTCTTGCCAGTTCGGGACTGGCCGCAGGCTTGTCGCCATGGTTGGGGCGCGCGTCAAAGTGATGTTGGGAGGAATCTGCATAAATCCGAGGGCCCAGGGCTCAGGGCCCAGGGCCAAGTTGAGGACTATCAAGGGTGTGTACGGAACTAAACGGAAAGCGGCTCTTGATCTGCTGGGCCCTGGGCCCTGAGCCCTGGGCCCTGGAATCCACAGATGCCAACCGTACTGTTGGCCTGACAAGTCCAGTCTCGCGTGCTGCCGGAAGCAGGCCGCTCATTTCCACGCTACCATACGCGATTGTTTTTTCGGTCGATTCATGGGGCAGGGAGTTTAGCCCGGTCGACCACGATCTTTCAGTTACTTACTGTGTTGGAGCGGATGAAAAATGGCGAGTTACGGCCTCAATGATGTACGCAATGGTCTGAAGATCCTGATCGACGGTGACCCGTATGTGATCGTCGATTCGGACTTCATCAAGCCGGGCAAGGGTCAGGCTTTCACCCGGATCAAGATCCGTAACCTCAAGAACGGTCGGGTGGTAGAGCGCAGCCTGAAGTCCAGCGATTCGGTCGAAGGGGCGGATGTGATGGACACCGACATGCAGTTTCTCTACAGCGACGGCGAGTTCTGGCACTTCATGCAGCCCGAGAGCTTCGAGCAGCTCAGTGCCGATGCGGTGGCGATCGGTGACACGGCGCAGTGGCTGCGCGAGCAGGACATGTGCATCGTGACGCTCTGGAATGGCGCGCCATTGAGCGTCATGCCGCCGAATTTCGTCGAACTGGAGATCGTCGAGTGCGACCCCGGTCTGCGCGGTGATACCGCAACTGGCGGGACCAAGCCGGCCAAGCTCGCGACCGGCGCGGTGGTGCGGGTGCCGTTGTTCATCGAGCAGGGCGAGGTGGTCAAGGTGGACACGCGTTCGGGTGAATACGTGTCACGGGTGAAATAGTGGATGCGAGTCAAACTGTTGTGGCAGATCGCCTCTGCGGGTTTCAGAGCCAGGGCCCAGGGCCCAGGGCCCAGAGGAGCAAGTGCGGTCATCAAGCGGGTACAGCGGCGCTTGCCCTTCTGGGCCCTGAGCCCTGGGCCCTGGGCCCTCGAAGCCATCGCCGGCCAGATCAGATTGACTCGTCCGGTCGATTGAGGAGAGGAGATGAGTGAGCAGATCGACAGCCTGATCTGCCCGCGCTGGATTGTGCCGGTGGAGCCGGCCGGGGTGGTGCTGGAGAACCATGCGCTGGCCATCCGGGATGGTCGGATCCAGGCCTTGCTGCCGATCGAACAGGCCAACGCCCGCTTTGCCGCCGCCGAGCGAGTGGCATTGCCCGAGCATCTGCTGATCCCGGGCATGGTCAATGCCCACACCCACGCGCCGATGGCGCTGCTGCGCGGAATCGCCGACGACCTGCCCTTGATGCCCTGGCTGACCGATCACATCTGGCCGGTTGAGGCGGCGCTGGTGAGTGCCGAGTTCGTGCGGGAGGGCGCGGAGCTGGCGGCGGCCGAGATGTTGCGCGGCGGAACCACCTGCTGCCAGGAGATGTACTTCTTCCCGGACGTCGCCGCGGCGGTGTTCGAGCGGATGGGTCTGCGCGCGTTGGTCGGCCTGATCGTGATCGAGTTTCCGACCGCCTGGGCCGGCAACGCGGCCGAGTATCTGGACAAGGCGGTGCGGGTCCATGACAGCTGGAAGTCGCACCCGCTGATCGGCACCTCGCTGGCGCCGCACGCGCCTTACACAGTATCGGACGACAGCTTCGCCAAGCTGCGCCTTCTGAGCGACCAGTTCGGTCTGCGCCTGCATTGCCACGTGCACGAAACGGCGCAGGAGGTCATCGACAGCAAGGCCCAGCACAAGGAACGCCCGCTGGCCCGGTTGCAGCGGCTGGGTCTGGTCAACGAGTCGCTGACCGCGGTCCACATGACCCAGCTCAGCGATGCCGAGATCGAGCTGTGCGCGGCGCGCGGAGTCGTCGTGGCGCACTGTCCGGAATCGAATCTGAAGCTGGCCAGCGGTTTCTGCCCGGTCGGCAAGTTGCTGACCGCAGGCGTGAACCTGGCGATCGGCACCGATGGCTGCGCCAGCAACAACGATCTGGACATGCTCGGCGAGACTCGCACCGCCGCCCTGCTGGCCAAGGCGGTGGCCCAGGACGCCTCCTGTCTGGATGCCCACAGCGCGCTGCGGGCGGCGACCCTGGGCGGAGCGATGGCGCTGGGTCTGGCCGACAGTATCGGTACGCTGGAAGTGGGCAAGTGGGCAGACCTGACTGCTTTTGACCTGTCCGCGCTGGAACTGCAACCGATCTACGAGCCGGTATCGCAGCTGATCTACGCGGCCGGCCGGCAGCACGTCAGCGATGTCTGGGTCGCCGGCAAACGCCGCGTGCAAAACGGCGAATTGCTTGGGGTCGACACTGCGGCGCTGGCGCAGACCGCATCACGCTGGGCCTTGCGCGCGCGCCAGGCGCGCATCAATGCGGCGGCGAAGGCATGAGCACGACCGCGGCCGATC
>JBGTIE010000582.1:0-6691 GCA_041745855.1 Lysobacterales bacterium
CATCGCCTTCAGGCTGGCCAGCATGTCGCGTCGGTCATCGCCGGCGAGCAGGGCGCGCTCGGCCTGCGGCGCCGGATAGCCCAGCTCCAGCGCCATCAGGAAGCGATCGAGCTGCGATTCGGGCAATTCGAAGGTGCCGGATTGCTCGATCGGGTTCTGGGTCGCGATGACGAAGAAAGGATGTGGCAACGGATGGCTGACGCCGTCGACGGTGACCTGTGCCTCGGCCATCGCCTCGAGTAGCGCGCTTTGGGTCTTCGGCGTGCCGCGGTTGATCTCGTCGGCCAGGACCAGTTGGGCGAAGATCGGTCCCGGCTGGAACACAAAGCGGTTGTCGCGCCGATCCAGTATCGACACGCCGGTCAGATCGGTCGGCAGCAGGTCGCTGGTGAACTGCACCCGCCGCGTGCTCAGGCCCAGCGTGAGCGCCAACGCGCGCGCCAGCGTGGTCTTGCCGACGCCCGGCAGGTCCTCCAGCAGCAGATGACCCCCGGCCAGCAGGCAGGCCAGGGCGAGCCGGATCTCGCCACTCTTGCCGAGCACGACCCGGTTGACCTGTGCCTCGGCCAGGGCAAGCGGATGGGATTGCGACAGCGCAGCGACACTCGCCTGCATGGGCAGTTCTCCGGTCGGACGACTGGGGATCTTAGCCCGGATGATTGATGAACGAGCAGGGCGGGGGGTGATGGGGTGCGACTCGAACGGGTACAGCGACGGGGATCAGTGATTTGAAGTCGGGAGTCGGGAGTTGGGAGTCGGGAGTAAAGGCAAGGGCGAAAGCGAGAGCAAAAGCAGGAGCCATGGGCGGTCGCCAGAACGTTCCAGCAGCGTGAACGCCGATAGCAGGCAGGGTGCGGCAACGACAGCCAGAGCGAACCTCTAGCTGACGCGCACTCCCGACTCCCTACTCAAGACTCACAAAGGCAAAGGCGCGGCCAGGTTGCCCCGACCGCACCTCGGTGGTTCTCAGCCTGAATTGGCTGGCCTAGCGATAAAAGACGTCACCAAGCACTTCGGCGATCAGGCCGCTGGTGATCGCGACCAGTACTGCCCGGTCGTCGACGCGGACGTAGTGATAGCCTCGCGGCGGGGGCGCCCAACGGTAGCTGCGATGGTCCAGCACGTAGGGGGAGGCGCGGTAGTTTCTCGGCAGGTAGTGGCCACGCTGCCAGCTGCGGGCGTGATAGCCGTGCGGCGGGTTATAGCGTGGCGCCGCATAGCGGTACTGCGGGCGCGGTGCGTAGTGTCGACCGCGCAGCTGGGTCGCCGGGGCCCGGTAGCCACGACGGGTCTCGATGCGTCGATCGTGGTTGTAGCCATGACGGTAATCGCGTGACTCGACCCGGTAGTCGCGCGTTACATGACCGCGATCGCCTGCGAAGGCCGAGCTCAGCGGCAGGAAGCAAGCGCCGATCACGAGGATGGTGAGCAAACTGCGGTTCATTTGATGACTCCTTCAAGGGCGGGGCCGTCTGGCTCCCATTCAATCAAACGCTGTACGCGAAATGATCCGTCGCGATCGCCCGAGTTCCGTTCAGATTTCGGTGGGGTTTCTCAGCGGGTGCCCTGGGCCCGCCATGCATTCAGCCCGGCCAGCGCCTGTTTGCGCACCTTGCCCTTGACCAGCGGGGTCCAACCCAGCAGCAGGCCGACTGGCCCGAGCGCCTGCGCTGACCAGCGCCACAGGTCGAAGCGGTCGTGGTGGTCGACAATCAGGCCGTTGTCGAAGCGGAAGCCGGCACTGATGCGGTTGTGCACGCTGCGGCCAGTCGCGCCGAAAGTGTAGCGCGCCTCCCAGCGGGCACTGCCCTTACTGTCATCGGCCTGGATATCGGCGTACTCGAGATTGAAATCCTTGGCCTTTTCGCACAGCATCGCCCACATCGCGCCAATCTCGGCCCCGCGCAGTTCGCCAAAGGCCGGATCCTCAAAGCGCGCGTTCGCCGTATAGCAGCCGGCCATCGTCGCCGCATCGCGCTGCTGAAAGGCCTGGTAGAAACGTTCGATCAAGGCGACATTGGCGTGCATCGCTGGGCTCCTTGCGGCAGTTCGATGGGGTCAGCTTTGGGGTTTTGGGGGATTGCGTCAAGGGAAGGGGAGCAGTTCCAGTAGCCAGTTCCAGTGGCCAGTGGAGGAGCCAAGGGCCCAGAAGGGAGTCAAACTTGCCGCTTCTCTGGGCCCTGGGCCCTGAGCCCTGGGCCCTGTTTCCTCAGCCCTCAGCCCTCAGCCCCGCTCCTCCCAGCCCTCTGGCGACGAGCGGCAAGGCACGCACGCACAAAGTCAGGAACAGCAGCGGAAAGATCAGGCTTTCGAGCATGAACACCGCGATCAACTCGACGATGCGATGGGCCAGACCGCTTGCCGCATCTTCGATCCGGGCCAGCCGTTCGGAAGGGTCCAGCTGGCTGCGGGTGTTCTGCCACCAGCGCTCGGCGCGGCTTTTCCAGCTGCTGTCCTGTTCGCTGGGTACGATCGCTTCGACTTCGGCCTCGGCCGAGAGCAGTTCGCTGCCGCTGACCAGCTCAGCCTGCGCGGTCTGGAAAGGCCCGGCCAGCAGCAAACGCCAACATGCTTCGCTCGCCAGGACCGACAGCGGCACCGCGAAGCGCAACAGCAACAGCAGCGCCACCAGCCAGTGCAACCAGACCGGACTGGTGCGGCGGAACAGCGCACACAGGGCGATCACCGCCACGCCGCCGGCGGTCACCACTTTCAACGGCCACCAGGCGCCGATGCCCAGCAGCAATACCTGCACGCCCAACGAGGCCGAGGCAAACAGCAGCAGCGAGGAGAACTGTTCGACCAGATCATTGACCGGATCGAGCACCTGTCCGGGCGCCAGCGTCACGCCGATACCGACCGGCTCGATCGCCACTTCGGTACCCTGTGCGACCGAGATCACCGCGTCCAGTGAGCGCGCCAGCGCAAAAGCCGTCAGCGAGCGCGTCAGCGCCGTCTCCAGACGATCGTCGGCGAAGCGCTCGGCCTGCGGCAGCAACGCCACCAGGGCGAGCAACGCGAGCATGACTACCGCAAGCCACGGACGTGCTGTCACCAGGCTGTCTCCGATGCCGAGCAGTCGTGATGGTGCAGCCCGGGGGGCAGGCGGCGCAAGCGCTATGGAGCGAGCGGGGAGCCGTGACCAGGGCCCAGGGCACAGGGCCCAGGGCCCAGTGAAGAGCCAGAAGAACTCACGGCCCAGGGCTCAGGGCCCAGAAGGCAGCCAGAGCGTCGGTTGGCTGAACTATGGCGACGTCCCCGGCCACGAAAATGGGCCTGAACAGCCAAAGTTCCGGACCGCAGCTCTTCTGGGCCCTGGGCCCTGAGCCCTGGGCTCTCTGGCTCAGAAGTTCATTCATGGCTCACGGCTCAACCGAGACCGCCGCACCAGCCACGGATGCACCAACACCGCCAACAGCAAGATCAGCACCCCCAGATAGAAGTTCCGGCTCAGCTCATGCTGCTCGCCCAGCAGCACGATCGCCAGCACGATCGCGTAGATCGGCTCCAGATTGATTGCCAGTTGCGCGCTGAAGGCGGTCAGCTGGCGCAGTGCGACCAGCGACAGGGCGAAGGGCAGCAGGGTGCAGCCGACGGCCAGCACGCCGAGCAGGAACAGGTCGCGTCCATCGGGCAGGGTCCACGGCGGCTGGTCCAGCCCGGGCATCAGCAGCGGCAGCACCGGGCTGAGCAGGGTCAGGACCAGCACGCCGGCGGCCATCTCCAGACCGGTGACCGCAAGCGGATCGCCGCGCAGCACGTAGCGCTTGTTAAGCGAGCCGAAGATCGCGACGAACAGCGCCGAGACCACGCCGACGCCGAAGCCCAGATACATCGAAGGGTCGACGCCGCCGACCACCAGCGCCACGCCTGGCAGCACCATCACACCCAGCAGCATCTCGTGCCGGGCCGGCGGACGACGCGCGATCAGCGGCTCGATGAAGGCCAGGAATACCGGCGCGAAGGCCAGTGCGGTGACCGCCACCGAGGCATTGGCGAGCTTGATCGCGCCGTAGAAGGTCAGCCAGTGCAGTGCGACCAGGCCGCCGATTCCGGCATAGATCAGCGCCAGCTTCGGTCCCATCTTGCGCAGCGAACGGTACAGCGGCGGCCAGAAGCCGAGGGCCACCACCACCAGCAGCATCCGCCACCAGACCAGTGGAAGTGCGGACAGGCTGATCAGCTTTCCCAGGATCGCGGTAAAACCCCAGAGCAGGACACAGAAGTGGATCTGCAGCTGCGCCATCAGGGGCGAGGGCGCGATCAGGCCGGGACTGGACATCCGGGCTATTAGGAACTGCAGGAAAGCATCGAGCAGCCGGCTCGGTGGCGCGCCCACTCCGGCCGCATCCGAGCAAAGTCGGAATCGGCGGGGTGCTCGTCATAGGGGCGCAGCAAGACCTCCTGCAGGCGATGCAGCGGCTGCAGATCGCCCTGAGCGGCGGCGTCGATCGCCTCCTGGGCAAGGAAGTTGCGCGCCACATAACGCGGATTGACCGTGGCCATCAGAGCCAGCCGCGCCGACTCGCTTGCTGCGTGCCCAGCCAGGGCGGCCCGATAGCGGTCCAGCCAGGCCTCCAGCTCGCTGCGCTGCAACTCGAAGGCGGCCGGGGCATAGCTGAGCTCTCTGAGCCCTACCGCATCCAGATCGGCCAGCGGTTGCATCAAGGCACGGTAAGACAGGGTGAAGTCAAGGCCAGCACGCTGCATCAGTTCGAACCAGTCTCGGGCCAGAGTCAGAGCCTGCTCATCGACCTGCGCCAGGCCCAGTTTGGCGGCGCTCATCCGGCCGTGCTCTGCGGCGAAAGTTAGCTCGAAGCGCTGCAGACCGGCTTCCAGCATGGCTCGATCGAGGATGCTGTCCAGCAGGGCGCCGGCCAGCCGGGTCAGATTCCACTGTGCGATCTCAGGCTGCCGGCCATAGCAGTAACGGCGGCCCTCGGCGTCGGTGGTGTTGGGTGTCCATAGCGGATCAACCTCTTCCAGCCAGCCATAGGGGCCGTAGTCGATGCTCAAGCCGAGCACCGAGAGGTTGTCGGTGTTCATCACACCATGGACGAAGCCGACCCGCATCCAGTGCGCCATCAGCACCGCGGTGCGCTCGCAGATCACCGTGAACCAGTCGCCGCGGCGCTGTTCCATCGGCCCGCTCAGCTCGGGGAAATCGCGATCGATGCAGAAATCGACCAGTTGCCGCAGCAGACCGGTCTCGCCGCGGCTGGCCGGCAGTTCGAAGTTGCCGAAACGCAGGAAGGATGGCGCGACCCGGCAGACGATCGCGCCCGGCTCGGCCTCCGGTCGGCCGTCATAGAACATGTCACGCACGACTGCCTCGCCACTGCCGATCAGGCACAGCGCGCGCGTGGTCGGGATGCCCAGATGATGCATCGCCTCGCTGCAGACGAATTCGCGCAATGACGAGCGCAGGACCGCGCGGCCGTCGGCACGGCGTGAATAGGGAGTCGGTCCGGCGCCCTTGAGCTGCAGTTCATGCCGGCTGCCATCGGCCGCGACGACTTCGCCCAGGCTGATCGCGCGACCGTCCCCCAGTTGACCGGCCCAGTGGCCAAACTGATGGCCGCCGTAGTTGGCAGCGAAAGGCTGCATGCCCGGCCGCAGCGCGTTGCCGGCAAAGACCTGCGTGAATTCAGGCTTGTCATGATGCTCAGCCAGACCCAGCCAATTCAGCATCTGCTCCGACCAGGCCAGCAGTTGGGGCGCCGCCACCGCAGTGGGCCGCACCGCCGACCAGGCCGCGCCGACGACCTGCCGCGGATGATTGGCCAGCTCCGGATCGCCCGGAAGCTCACGCACGAAACGATTGTCGAACTCAAGTTTCATCAAGGTGGCCGCGCGCATTGTGGGCTAGAATCCAAGCCGGACTGGCTTTGGGGTGGTTGTGGCGCGCGTATCTATTCCCGGTTACACCATCGAGCGGGAACTGGGCTCGGGCGGCATGGCAAAGGTTTACCTGGCCATGCAACATTCGCTTGAGCGCAAGGTGGCCCTCAAGGTGATGTCGCCCATTCTCGCCGCGGACGAGAGTTTCTCCAAGCGGTTCCTGCGCGAGGCGCGCACGATCGCCGGTCTGACCCATCCGAACATCGTCGCGATCTATGAAGTCGGCGTTACCGTCGACAATTTGCATTTTTTTGCCATGCAGCATCTGCCCGGCGGCGATTTCGCCGAGCGCATGCGCGCGGGCGTATCCGAAGCCGAGTTGCGCCGGGTCCTCAGCGGAATCGGACGGGCACTGGGCTTCGCCCATGAGCGCGGCTTCGTCCACCGCGACGTGACGCCAGCCAATATCCTGTTCGATTCCTCGGGCAACCCGGTGCTGACCGACTTCGGCATCGCCCGGGCGGTAGGTGGATCGACCCGTATCACCCATACCGGGGTGAGCATCGGCACCAGCATCTACATGAGCCCGGAGCAGGCACGCGGGGCGGAAGTCGATGCCCGCTCCGACCTCTACAGCATGGGAGTGCTCGCCTATGAGGCACTCACCGGGCAGGTGCCCTACAAGGGCAATGACAGCTTCGCGGTGGCTTATGCGCATGTGTTCGAGCCGATTCCCCGGTTGCCGCCCGAACGCGCCCACTGGCAACCGCTGATCGATCGTGCCCTGGCCAAGGATCCGCGCGAGCGCTACGCCAGCGCCGAGGCGCTGTGCGATGCGCTGGCTTCGATG
>JBGTIE010000583.1:0-2830 GCA_041745855.1 Lysobacterales bacterium
CGGTGCCTTCGGCCTCGCGTTTTTGCGATTCGGCTGCCTTGGCCGCCACGCTCAGGCGTGCTTCGGCCATCGTCAGCTCCTCGGCCGCCTTGTGGCGAGCGCGCTGTTCGCCAGCTTCGGCCTGCTTGATCTCGGCGATGAAGCGTTCCTCGGCCTGGCCCTGGGCGATGACCACCGCGCTCTTCTTGGTCCGCTCGGCTTCGGCCAGTACGCGCAGGTTCTTGATCTCCTCTTCCTGCTCGGCGACGGTGCGCTCGACCACGATGCGCTCGCGCACGACGTCGGCAATCGCCTTTTTCTGCACTTCCAGCGCCTTTTCCTTCTCGATCGTCTGCAACGCCACTTCGCGCTCGCGATCGACGATCTCCAGCTCACGGGCCCGGGTGACCTTCTCCTCCTCGATCGCGACCGCACGCTGACGGTTCTTCTCAGCCACCTCGGTCTCGCGCTTGAGGTTCTCGTTCTGCACCGCGATGGCCTGGTCGGCGGCTATCCGCGCCAGCTCCGACTTGGTCCGTTCCTCGGCCGAGACCTTGGCCGATTCGGCTTCCTCGCGCGAGCGGGTGATCGCAATCTCGCGCTGCTGGTTGGCCTCGGCGGTGGCCTGTTGCCGTTCGAGTTCGAGCACCGCCTCGATCGTCTCGACGTTCTTCTTCTTGATCCGCATCTCTTCGTTGCGACGCAGATCGTTGGTCTGGATGTTCTGTTCGGCGGTCAGTTCGGTGATCTTGCGGATGCCCTGGGCGTCAAGGATGTTGTGTGGGTCGAGCGCACTGAGCGGCGTCTGCTCCAGGAAGTCGATCGCCGCGTCCTCGAGCACGTAGCCGGACAGGTCGTCGCCGATCTGGGCGATGATCTCGTCGCGGAAGCGATCGCGTGCCTGGTACAGCTCCTCGAAGTCCATCGCCTTGCCGACGGTCTTGAGCGCCTCGGAGAACTTGGCGCTGAACAGGGTCTCAAGGGTGTCCTGATTGGAGGCCCGCGCACAGCCTATGCCTTGCGCCACCTTCAGCACGTCGGACGCGGTCTTGTTGACCCGGACGAAGAAATTGACCTTGATGTCGGCGCGGATGTTGTCCTGACAGATCAAGCCCTCCTTGCCGGAGCGCTCGATCTCGATGGTACGCAGCGAGATGTCCATGATCTCGCGCTTGTGCAGCACCGGGATCACCAGCCGACCGGTGAAGGTCACCTCAGGCTCGGCGCGCATCGTGTTGACGATCATCGCCTGGCCCTGTTCGACCTTCTGGTAGAACTTGGCGACCAGTCCGAGGAAGGACAGGATCAGGATGGCGGCAACGATGACGCCGACTATCAGGGTGGTAATGGACGCATCCATGGGAGCCCCTTCTCAAGGTCTTGCGTGAAAGTGCAGTGCCGCACCCGCGCCCGGGTGCGCCACCGTTGAATCTGTCTGCTTTCCCCCGCTGGATCGCTCAGCCGTCCCAGCCTTCTATCTCATATCGGTTGCGTTGTGCATCGTGACTCAGGATCAGCGCCGACGAGCCTTTGGTCAACTCATTCGGCGTGCGCGCCCAGGCCTTCAAGTTGAGCTCGCTGCCCCCGCCCAGGTCGACCAGCACCTGGCCGAATTTGCCGTCCACCCGCAGCGTGAGCACCTTGCAGCGGCGGCCGATCAGATCGACCGGGGTCGCCCCGGAATGAACGCGAAAAAGGTGCCGAAAGGGGCCAAGCACCTTCGCCGCGACCGGCACTGCGAGCACGAAGCCCAGGACCAGCACCAGCGTGCCGCTGATCCAAAGCGGCAGCGGCAGCCACTCCGGCGTCCACTGCGCGCCGAGCAGGGTGAACAGCCACCAGAAGAACAGCACCGTGCTGAGCACGATCGAGAACGGCATCCGGTCCAGCCCCAGCGCGACCAGCATGCCGGGTACATCGCCCTCGGCCTCCAGCTCCAGCTCGCCGCCACCGAGCCAGTCCGGCCCGAAGGAATCCAGATCGAGCAGCCCGACCATCGCGATCAGCCAGATCATCAGCATGACCGCGAGCAACGCCGTTGGGATTACGCCGGGGTAGTGGGTCAGGGTGTGGAGGAACAGGTCCATTTTTGCGCCTTGCGGGAGTGTTGATATATGTGAAGTTCGAGAGTTCCGCTCAATCCAGGGCCCAGGGCCCAGGGCTCAGGGCCCAGCAAGGCTCGCAGCCGGGCCTTGTCGTCGTCGATCTTGCCGCGCGGCCCGAGCCTCGAGCCCGCTCTACTGGGCCCTGGGCCCTGAGCCCTGGGCCCTGCTCTAGTGGGCCCTGAGCCCTGGGCCCTGCTCTTATCTGGCATTCGGTCCCCCTTCCGCGAACTGTTGCAACTCCACCAGCACCCTCTCCTTTATCGCCAACGCATCGCTCGGATCCAGGCCATAGCGTCCGCCGAGGATCTGATAGTCGTTGGGCCCCAGGCTGACGGTCAGGCGCGGGCGTTTGGGCGGGCGCGAGACTGGTAGTTGAAGGATACGGCGAACCATGTCGGGCTGCGACAGTTCGGCCTCGAAGGCCGCCTTGCGCACCGCGTGCAGTACGCTGGCCGAGACGTCGAAGGCGACCTGCACGGCGCGCAAGGCGGGCTCGGTGCTGCGCCAGCGCTCGGGTAAACGCTCAGCCTTCATCGCTGCGCTTCTTGCGCTTGCGCGGCAGTGCATCGAGTGCGTCCATTACCGCTTTGGGCTGCTGCTGGCGGAAACCGGCCGGCTTGTCGCCATGCCGGGTCGGCTCATGTGACTGTTCGTGGGCTTCGGCCGCGCGCGAAGTGGCGGCGGCGCCGGCGGCGCTCTCGACCATGCTCAAGTCGCGCTGCAACTGGCGCAGTTGCGCATCCATC
>JBGTIE010000584.1:0-2802 GCA_041745855.1 Lysobacterales bacterium
GCGCATGGTCAATATCAGTCTTTTCACCCGTCTGGTGCCATTGAAGGCTTTGCTTCCCGCCGACCGGACTCAGTTGGCAAAGCAATCCAGTGTCCTGCAGTACCAGCCCGGCCAGGCGGTGTTTCGCAATGGCGAGTTGGCGCGCACGCATGCCTATCTGATCGAAGGCGAGATCGAACTGACGGATGATCGTGGCACGCGGGTGCTGCGGTCCGATGACGATGCGGCGATTCATCCGATGGCTCCGGGATCCAGGCGCTCGGCCGCCGGGCGGGCGCTGAAAGCCTGCAAGGTGCTGTACGTCGATCGGGAGCAACTCGACGTCTTCCTGACCTGGACTCAGGCCGGCGAGATGGAAGTCTCCGAGATCGGCTCGGGCGCCGAAGGCGAGGAACCGCACGACTGGATGACCGCGTTGCTGCAGAGCAAGGCTTTCCTGCGGATTCCGCCGGCCAACATCGCGCAGATCTTCGGCAGCATGGAACCGGTCACATTCCAGGCCGGCGAAGAGATCCTGCATCAGGGTGAGCCGGGTGACTATTACTACGTCGTCACCGAGGGTCGCTGCCAGGTCGTGCTGGAAAGCAACGACGGGATGGAGGAGGAAGAGCTGGCCCAGCTTGGGGTGGGCCGCTGTTTTGGCGAGGAAGCGCTGGTTTCGGGCGAGCCGCGCAATGCCACTGTCCGCGCGCTGACCCGCTGCAGCTTGATGCGCCTGTCCAGTGCTGCCTTTGCCCGCCTGCTGAAGGCCCCGCTGCTGAACGAAGTGGCGCTGGAAGACAAACCGGCCGAAGCGGTGTTGATCGACGTCCGACTGCAGGCGGAGTTTCTGGCCAGTCATTTGCCCGGCGCGATCAACATGCCCCTCAATCACTTGCGCAAGATGGCCGGCTCGCTGCCACCGAGCCAGCCCTATTGGGTCTACTGCGATACCGGCCGACGCAGCGCCTCGGCGGCATTCCTGCTCAGCGAGCGCGGTTTCGACGCCAGCCTGATTCGCGGCGGGGTTAGTCCGGAGCGGTTCGAGTAGGGGCGATCGCAGGGCTTGCAAGCCCTCTCCACCTTCCTTACAGTGGGGCTTCATGTAAGGAACTGACCAAATGTCCGAAGCACGCCTGACCAGCAAAGGCCAAATCACTATTCCAGCCGACATCCGCAAGGCGATGGGGCTGAGCACCGGCGAGCGTGTCGTCTTTACACAGCTCGACGATGGCACCACGGTCATGCGCACCAAGACTCGTTCAATACTCGAGCTCCAGGGATTGCTCAAATCCGCGGCACAAGGCAAGCGCAAGGTCTCAGTTGACGAGATGCGTATCGGCCGTCGCTGATGTTGGCGCTTGATACCAACATTCTGGTGCGCTGGTTGGTGGACGACGATCGGCGCCAGAGTGCACAGGTTCTTGCCCTGTTTGAAGCTGCACGCGCCCGTGACGAACGAATGTATGTTCCGGCCACGGTGGCGCTGGAACTGGAATGGGTGCTGCGCTCACGCTACGACTTTGACAAGGAGACCGTTCTGCTGGCCTTCAATGCCTTGCTGGAGACGCGAGAAGTGGATTTCCAGTCCGAACGGTCGATGGAGCAGGCGCTGCACCTGTACCGCCGTGGCAAGGCGGAGTTTGCGGACTGTCTGCACGCAGCCGAGTGCATGAGCGCAGGACGCGCCCCCATGTTGAGTTTCGACGCCAAGGCAGCGAAGTTGCCTGGCGTGCAGTTGCTCGGGGCGTCGTAGGAGCGCTTGAGGCTGTATCCTCCCGCCCCCGCTACACACAATGACAAGACGATGCCCGCCGGGCGGCGCATCGCGAAGCAAGGATTGCCATGAATGCCAGTTCCAACGAGCGCGTCAACGCTACCATCCTTCCCAGCAGCGGCATGGAAGTGCTGTCGCGGGCCGAAGTCCGTCGCCTGTGTGATGCCACCGCGGGCGGCTTGAACAATCTGTTTCGCCGTTGCGCGCTGGCTGTGCTGACCACCGGCAGCGAGAACGACGATGCGCGTGCCCTGATCGCGCGCTATCCGGATTTCGACATCCGGGTCGTGCAGCAGGATCGCGGTGTCAAGCTGCAACTGGACAATGCGCCTTCGCAGGCTTTCGTCGACGGCAAGATGATCCGCGGTGCGCGTGAACTGCTGTTCGCCGTGCTGCGCGACATCCTGTTCGTCAATGCCCAGTTGCGCCATGCCGACGATGACCTGTCGGAGGACTCCGAAGCGATCACCGACATGGTGTTCTCGACCCTGCGTCATGCCGGCTTGCTGAAGGCGCAGTTCGATCCGAATCTCATCGTCTGCTGGGGCGGTCATTCCATTTCCCGGCTGGAGTACGACTACACCAAGCGGGTGGGCTATGAGCTGGGCCTGCGCGGTATGGACATCTGCACCGGCTGCGGTCCGGGCGCGATGAAGGGGCCGATGAAGGGTGCCACGATCGCGCACGCCAAGCAGCGCCGGCGGACCAATCGCTACATCGGCATCACCGAGCCGGGAATCATCGCGGCCGAATCACCGAACCCGATCGTCAACCATCTGGTGATCATGCCGGATATCGAAAAGCGGCTGGAGGCCTTCGTGCGGCTGGGCCACGGCATCGTCGTGTTCCCTGGTGGGGTCGGCACGGCTGAGGAAATCCTCTATCTGTTGGGCATCCTGCTGCATCCGCAGAATGCCGAGCTGCCCTTTCCGCTGGTCTTCACCGGGCCGCGCGAAAGTGCGCGCTATTTCGAGCAGATCGACGCCTTCCTGAAGCTCGCGCTAGGGCAGGGAGCGGCCGAACGCTACCAGATCATCATCGACAAT
>JBGTIE010000585.1:0-3136 GCA_041745855.1 Lysobacterales bacterium
TGGGTCGAGGAGGCCAAGCGTCAGGTGGCGATGATCGCGGGTGGACCGGCAATCGATCTGCCAGCCGGACCCTCCGAAGTGTTGGTGATCGCCGATGCGCAGGCCGATCCGTCCTTTGTCGCGGCCGATCTGCTCGCCCAGGCCGAGCACGGTCCGGATTCGCAGGTGCTGCTGCTGACCGACGACGACACGCTGATCGAGCGGGTCGAGCAGGCGCTGCTCGAACAACTGGACGAGTTGCCCCGGGCTGCGACCGCACGCCAGGCGCTGGTCGCCAGCCGAGCCATTCGCGTTGCGGATCTGGACCAGGCGATCGAGGTCTCCAACCACTACGCACCGGAGCACCTGATCCTGCACACCGCTCAGCCGCGCGCGCTGCTGTCGAAGGTCCGCAACGCCGGCTCGGTGTTCCTCGGTGCGTGGACGCCCGAGAGCCTGGGCGATTACGGCTCCGGCACCAACCATGTGCTGCCCACCGGCGGCGCGGCGCGTGCCAGCAGCGGGGTCAGCGTGGCCAGCTTCCAGAAGATGATTACCGTGCAGGAAGCCAGTGCCGAGGCCTTGAGGTCCATCGGTCCGGAAATAGTCTGCCTGGCCGAAGCCGAAGGTTTGCGCGCGCACGGCCGGGCGGTATCGGTGCGGTTGACCAGTCTCGCCGAGGCCAAGGCATGAGCATTCTCGATCTGGCGCGGCCGGAGCTGCTCGCTTTCCAGCCTTACAGTTCGGCCCGGCTCGAGGCCGGTAGCGAGGGCGTGCTGCTGAATGCGAACGAGTGGCCGTGGCCGCCCTTCGAGGGCGCCCCGAAGCTCAATCGCTACCCGCCACCGCAGCCGCCAGCGCTGCAGGCGCGGCTGGCGCAGATCTACGACTGGTCGGTTAAGGGAATCCTGATCGGACGCGGTTCGGACGAGGCGATCGACCTGCTGGTTCGGGGCTTTTGTCGGGCCGGACTGGACTCTGTGCTGGTCTGCCCACCCACTTTCGGTATGTACCGCGTCGCCGCGCAGTTGCAAGGCGCCGCGGTGATCAGCGTGCCGCTGAGTGCAGCAGACAACTTCGCGATAGATGTGGATGTCGTGCTCGCGGCGGTGAAGGCGAGTGGACCGAAGCTGGTGTTTCTGTGCTCGCCGAACAATCCCACCGGCCAGCAAGCCGATCGTAGGGAGTTGCTGCGGCTGATCGACGCGCTCGAAGGCCGCGCGTTGGTGGTCGTCGATGAGGCCTACGTCGAATTCGCTCAGGGACCGAGTCTGGTCGCCGAACTGGCCAAGCGGCCGCATCTGGCGATCCTGCGCACGCTGTCCAAGGCCTATGGACTGGCCGCCGCGCGCATCGGCTGCCTGCTCGGCGCGCCCGAATTGATCACATTCCTACGCGGCTTGATGGCGCCTTACCCGCTGCCGCAACCCTGCGTGGACATTGCCCTGCAAGCGTTGGCCCCAGAGCATGACGACCTGCGCGCCCGGCGCATGAGCCAACTCCTGAACGAACGCGAGCGCCTCGCCACCGCACTGCGCGCCAGTCCCGAAATCGACCACGTCTGGCCCAGCGACGCGAACTTCCTGTGCTTCCGCTGCCGCGACCCCAAGGCGCTGCTGCAGCGCTGCGCGGCCGAAGGCCTGATCCTGCGTGACGTGTCGCACTACCTGGGCCTCGCCGGTTGCCTGCGTGTAAGTGTGGGGACGGGGGAGGAGAATGGGCGGCTGATCGAAGTGCTGGGAGGAGTGTGATTATGAGGGAAGCCAGTTTCGAGGCACGGCAGACGAGGGCCCAGGGCTCAGGGCCCAGGGCCCAGGGAGCAAGAGCCGCAGACCGGAGCTGCGCCGCGCAGCTGACAAGTGCCGCAAGGCCGCTCCTCTGGGCCCTGGGCCCTATGCCCTGGGCCCTGCTCTACTGGGCCCTGGGCCCTGAGCCCTGGGCCCTGAGTCTTCGGAGATGCCCTGAACTCCAATTCAACCGGAGGCCCTCACGATGCTGAAACTCCTTTTCGTGGATAGAGACGGCTGCCTGATCGAGGAGCCGGCGGATGAGCAGATCGACTCGATCGCCAAGTTCCGGCTGTTGCCGGATGTGATCGGCGCGCTGAAGCGTTTTGTCGATGCCGGCTATGAGCTGGTCATGGTCAGCAACCAGGACGGGCTGGGCACGGCGAGTTTTCCGGAGACGGAATTCGAGCCGCCGCAGCAATTGTTGCTGGATATCCTGCAGACGCAGGGAATCGGTTTTCGCGAGATCCTGATCGATCGCCACTTCCCGCACGAACCAAATGACACGCGCAAGCCGAAGATCGGCATGGCGCTGCACTATCTGCGCGACGGGCTGATCGATCGTGAGCACAGCCTGATGGTCGGCGATCGCGAGACCGATCTGGAGTTCGCGCGCAACCTGGGCGTGGCGGGGTATCGGGTCGGCCCGCAGGGGCTGAGCTGGCCGGAGATCGCGCGTACGGTGCTGGACCGGCCGCGCCAGGCCGCTCTTAGCCGCAACACCCGCGAAACCCAGATCACGGTCGAGGTGGATCTGGATCGCGAGGCCGAGCCGGAGGTGCACACTGGGTTGGGTTTCTTCGACCATATGCTCGAGCAGCTCGGCAAGCACGGTGGCTTCGCGCTGAGGCTGGAATGCCGCGGTGATCTGCAGATCGATGAGCATCACACCGTCGAGGACTGTGCACTGGCCCTCGGCAGCACGCTGCGCAAAGCGCTCGGCGACAAGTGCGGCATCGGCCGCTATGGCTTCGTGGTGCCGATGGACGAGACGCTGGCCGAGGTCGCGATCGACCTGTCCGGTCGGCCCTGGTTCGAATTCGAGGGCGTATTTCCGCGCGATCGGGTTGGTGAACTGCCAACCGAGCTGGTGCCACACTTCTTCCGCTCGCTGGCCGAAACGCTGGGTGCCACGCTGCATCTGAAGGTGCACGGCGAGAACGCCCATCACATGGTCGAAGGCAGCTTCAAGGCGGTCGCCCGCTGCCTGCGCCAGGCCTTCGCGCGCCAGGGCGATGTACTCCCGAGCACCAAGGGGACGCTGTGAGTGTCGTGCTGGTCGATGCCGGTGGCAGCAATCTGGGCTCGGTCCAGGCCGCGTTCGGCCGGCTCGGCGTGGAGGCGCCGGTCACTGGCGATCCGGCCCGGAT
>JBGTIE010000586.1:0-7146 GCA_041745855.1 Lysobacterales bacterium
TGCTGCTGCGCTTCCCGGACGTGTCGGCAACCGAAGTGGCCTTCGTCCATGCCGGCGACATCTTTGTTGCGCCGCGCAATGGCGGCACCGCTCGTCGGTTGACCTCGCACGAGGGGCTGGAGCTGTTCCCGAAGTTTTCGCCGGACGGTCGCTGGATCGCCTACAGCGCCGAGTACACCGGTACGCGCCAGGTCTGGGTCATCCCCAGTGCCGGTGGCGAACCGCGTCAGCTGACCTGGAAGAACGACATCGGGCCGCAGCCGCCCCGCGGCGGTTACGACTATCGAGTGCTGGACTGGACGCCGGACGGTGAGCATGTGCTGGTGCGGATCAACACGGTGGCCTGGGACGATCGCGCCGGACGGCCCCATCTGGTGCCGCTCGATGGCGGCATGCCGACCGCCCTGCCGATTCCCGAGACCGGAGGCGGTGCGTTGTCGCCGGACGGCCAGTCCTATGTCTACACGCCACTGGACCGCGAATTCCGTACCTGGAAGCGCCACCGCGGCGGCCGCGCCCAGGACGTCTGGATCTATGACCTGGCGGCGAACGACTCGCGTCGACTGACCGATCATGTCGCCACCGACAACCAGCCGGTGTGGGTCGGCGATACGATCTATTTCACCTCCGATCGCGACTATCAGCTCGATCTGTATGCGATGCCCCCGACCGGCGGTGAGCCGGTCAAGGTGACCGATCTGGCCGATTTTGACGTGCTCTGGCCCAGTGGCGGTCCGGACGCGGTGGTATTCGAGCAGGCCGGCGCGCTCTGGCTGCACCAGCCAAGTACTCAGCAGACCACCCGGCTGGTGATCCATGTGGCCAGCGACCGACCGGCGCGACGCACGCGCTTTGCGAACGTGGCCGGGCAGATCGAATCCTTCGATCTTTCGCCGGCCGGCGAGCGGGCCATCTTCGGCGCCCGCGGCGAGCTCTACAGCGTGCCGGCCAAGCACGGCGAGGTGCGCAATCTAAGCCGCACGCCGACGGCGCGCGAACATTCGGTAGCCATCTCACCGGACGGCCAGACACTCGCCTTTCTGTCCGATGCCAGCGGCGAGTACGAGATATACACCCGTCCCAGCGACGGCAGTGGCGAGTCACGCCAGCTGACCAGCGACGGCGGCGTCTGGCGCTTTCCGCCGGTATGGTCGCCGGATGGGCTGCGCATCGCCTATGCCGACAAGTTGCTGCGCCTGCGCTACGTGGACGTATCCAGCGGCAAGACCAGCGAGGTCGATACGGCCATCCGCGGCGGCGAGATCACGGTCTATCGGTGGTCGCCCAACTCGCGCTTTCTGGCCTATGAACTGGCTGGCGAGAGCGGGCTGGGCCAGATCTGGTTGTACGACTCGCTCAACGGCCGCAAGCAGGCCATCAGCGACCCGAACTACAACGCCGGCGATCCGGCCTTCGACCCGGACAGCCGCTATCTGTACTTCAGCTCCGACCGCGATTACAACTTGAGCTTTGCGAGCTACGAGTTCGACTACGTCTACCAGCGCTCGAAAAAGCTGTTCGCAATGACGCTGCGCACTGACGTCCCGTCGCCGGTGTTGCCGCGGAGCGACGAGATTGCAAAGCCGGCGGACAACGGGGACGCCAAGGACAACGGCAAGGACAAGGGCGCCAAGCCGAGCGGCATCGAGGTCGACGGGCTGATCGGGCGCACCGCCGAGCTGAACGTGCCCGGCGGGGCCTATGGCAGCCTGCTCGCCAACAGCAAGGGACTGTTCTACCTGTCCGCCAACGGCCAGGGCCCAGGTGAGCTGCGCTTCTATGACCTGGAAGCGCGCGAGGCGAAGAAGGTCGCCGACAAGGTCACCGGCTACGCACTCAGCGGCGATGGCAGCAAGCTTTTGATCGTGCAGGGCAAGGACTATTTTATCGCCGAAGCCAAGGCCGAGACGACGCTGCCGGCCAAGCTGGACTTGTCGAAGATGGAACTGCGGATCGATCCACCGGTCGAGTGGGCGCAGCTGTTCCGCGACGGCTGGCGCATCCTGCGCGACTGGTTCTATGACGAGGGCATGCACGGCAACGACTGGGATGCGGTGTACCAGCGCTACGCGGCGCTGCTGCCGCACGTGGCCAGCCGCAATGACCTGGACTATCTGTTCAGCGAAATCGCCGGCGAGCTCAACGCCGGTCATGTCTATGTCAACCGGGGCGACGAGTCGGCCATCGAACGCAAGGCTGGCGGCCTGCTGGGGGCCGAATTCGAGACGCACGAGTCGGGCTATTTCCGCTTCGCCAAGGTGTTTGCCGGCGAAACCGGCATCGCCGCCTACCGCGCTCCGCTCGATCAGCCCGAGGCTCGAGTCCAGGCTGGCGAGTATCTGATCGCGATCGATGGCGTCGATGCGCGCACGGTGCGCAATGTCTATCAGCTGCTCGAGAACAAGGCCGAGCGGCTGGTGGAACTGAAGGTCAACAGCTCGCCCAGCGCCAACGGCGCCCGCAGCTTGCAAGTGCAGACCCTGGCGAGCGAACAGAACCTGCGCTATCTGGACTGGATCAACTCGCGCCGGGCTGAAGTCGAGCGGCTCTCAGGCGGGCGCGTCGGCTATGTCCACCTGCCCAACACCGCGGTCGAGGGCAACCGTGAACTGGTTCGCCAGTTCTGGCCGCAGACCAACAAGGACGCGCTGATCATCGACGATCGCTACAACGGCGGCGGCTTCATTCCCGACCGGATGATCGAGGTACTGGCGCGCAAGCCGCTGAACTACTGGAAGCGGCGCGGGCTGGATCCGCAGGCGACTCCCTTCATCAGCCATCCAGGCCCGAAGGCGATGCTGATCAACGGTCAGTCCAGCTCCGGTGGCGATGCGCTGCCGTATTACTTCCGCAAGCTGGGTCTGGGCACCCTGATCGGCACCCGCACCTGGGGCGGCTTGATCGGCATTTCCGGCAACCCGCAGTTGGCCGACGGTGGCCAGCTGCTCGCCGCGACCTTCCGCTTCATGGACACCGACAATCGCTGGGCGGTCGAGAACGAGGGCGTGTCACCGGACATCGAGATCATCGACTACCCGCACCTGATCGCCGCTGGGCGCGACCCGAGCCTGGAAAAGGCGGTCGAGGTGCTGCTGGCCGAACTGGAGCGATCGCCGCCGCGACCGGTGGTGGCACCGCCGGCGCCGAGGGAGTTTCTTTAGAGCAGGGCTGAGGGCCTCGAGAACAGGGCTGAGGGCTGAGGGCTGAGGGGCTAGAAGAGCAGGGCCCAGGGCCCAGGGCCCAAGGGCCCAGGGCACCCTCGAACGTAGGCCGGTTCCTCGCGCCCGCACGGCTCGGTTCACGTTCTGGTCCACAATGCGCGAGGCGGCCGGCGCTGTTGATTTCGACGGTCCAATCGGGAGCCGGAATCGCGCTGCAATTAGCCGCGTGCCGCGACCGCGTAAGCCGATTCCTACACGTCCTGGCGGCAATTGCCTACGTGAATTGACGCACTAGTCGTACAGACAAACGCGCGGTGCGGGTTCACGCTGTGGCCATGAATACTTCAGCCCCGACTGCCCCTACTGCGACCTTTCTACACGCCGTGCTGCGCTGCGTGCGCGGAGCCTTCCTTTGTGGTGTAGACCCGCGGACTGACCTTCGCTACGACCACCGGCTGGCCTGGCTGGACGATCGCCTGGGCGAATTGGCCGCGATCTTCGCCGTGCGGGTCCACGGTCAGCGGGCGCTGAGCCAGCAACTCCATCTCGCGCTGGAGTTCGATCCGGGGCGGGTGAAGGACTGGTCGGACCATGAGGTCGGCGAGCGCTGGGACCGGCTCTGGCATCGCGCCGGTCTGAGCGAGGCTGAACAGGCCGAGCGGATCGCCGGCTGGCTGGCGAACGAGCACAAGCTCGCTGACATCCGTCAGCGACTGGCCTCGACCAGCGAGTTCATGCGCACGCTCACGCAGCACATCGCACGCAAGGCGAACATCGAAGACGACTGCAGAGGCTGCTTCTGGGAGGGTCGCCACAGGATCCGCCAGCTACCCGACGCAGGCGCCCTGCAGCTGGCGTTCCTGGAGATCGATTGCGGGCGTCTACTGGGCCCTGGGCCCTATGCCCTGGGCCCTGCCTCTACTTCACCCGCCGCGCCTTCAGGCCCACGCCGGCCGGGGTGACCAGATTGTGTGAGCCGAGGGCGCCTTTCTCCACCCGGACGATGTCTCCAACCTTCATCTGGCCGCGGATCGTGGCTCGGGTGATCTGCCACACCTGACCGTTGTCGAGCGTCAGGACGCGACCGCCTCGGTCGTCGGTGCTGATCCGGGTGATGCTGCTTTCGATCTCATCGACGGTCGGCGCGCGCATCGGCTCTGGCAGACGGGTCTGTGTCTGCTTTACGCTCAAGCCAAACAATTCCTTCGCCTGAGCGGTGGATGCCGCCGATTGCGCCGCAACTGCCGGTGCGCCGAAGGCCTGGTCATAGCACTCCAGCCGCTCGGCCGGCGGCAGGATGGCAGCGCAGGGATGGCCGCCCGACTGCGCCTGGGTCAGGCCCGGCAAGGACAGCAGCGCGAGTGTGCCCAGCAGGGGCAGGGAAGTTCTCATCATGCAATCACCGCCAAGTGGGACGAAGGGTCCTGTAGGACGCCGATCATAGAAGCGTGCTCGGCGACATCGCAAGCCGCAGCGGCGAAATCCGGGCGCTATGGATGAGGGCTCAGTTGTCCTCCCGGAGTGGCCAGCGCTCCGGAGCTGGCAATTCCTCCCCCTCCAGCGGGTCCGCAGCGCAATCGCGCTCGCGCCATTGGCGCAGTTCCGGGCCGGCCTCGCCCATGCCAAACAGCAACCATTGGCCGCAATCGCCGCTGTCGCGGTACTTGTGGAAGATCCGCAGCTCGCCCTTGTTCCGGTCGATCTCATCCAGGGCGAGCAGCTCGCTGTGCTCTGAGCTGACCCACTATCCGACGACGATGCGGTTGCGCCCCGTCTGGCGTGCCTGATAGAGCGCGGTATCGACCTTCTGCAGCAACTCCGCGCGCGAGCCGATCGCACTGGTCCAGGTCGTCGCGCCGCCGCTCATCGTGGTCCTGGCGAGGTTGCCGGCCAGATTGAACTCGGCTTCGGCCAAGCGCTGGCGCAGTCGTTCCAGCAACGGATGGGCTTCGTCCATCGGGGTCTCGGGCAGCAGCAGAATGAACTGGCCCTCATCCAGACGCGCCTTGATGTCATCTTCCCGCAACTCCACCTGGACCAGGCGGGCGCAACGCTTGATCAACTCGTCAGCGGCCTGGTTGCCCTGCTGTTCGCGCACCTGCGCCAGCGCATCGATTTCGATGGCGACAACGACGAACTCGCGTTGGCGACGGCGGCTGCGGGCGATTTCCTGGTCGAGCAGGGTCTCGAAATGGCGCCGGTTGAACAGCCCGCTGAGACTGTCATGCGTGACCAGATCGTACAGCTGGCTCTGGGTCTGGCCATCGACCTCCCGTTGCTGCGCGAACTGCATCACGGTGCCGCCAACCATGATCAGATCGTCGTCCTTCAGACGCGCCTCCACCACCGGTCGCTCGTTCAAATAGGTGCGGTTGGTCGAATTCAGATCACGCAGCCAGTAGCCGGTCGCGTCGCGCCAGACCCGACAATGCAGCCTGGAGACCGCCCGGTTGAGCAGGCGCAGGTCGCTTTCCGAGGAGCGGCCGATGATCAACGGGGTGTCGCGCAACTCGATCTCCCGACCAACCCCTTCGCCCTGCGTGATCACCAGCTTGGCAGCGCTCCCGGTGCCCAGTGCCGCCGCCAGACGGGCCAGATTGCCCCGCTCGGTAGTCAACGTGTCCTGTGGGCCATGATTGGTCATGAACCCCTCCTCGTCCCGCTGCCGGCGTCCAAACGCAGGCCCAGTGGTCGCTCGGCGGCCCTGCATCGCTGCCAGGCTCGCTGCGGATTTCCTCCCATAGCCTTGGTGCCGTCCCGCATTGCTCCTCCCCTGACCATTTTTCACGCAACGCGCAGCCTGTACTGATGGCCCCTACGCAAGAGTGTTGGGACAGGGGCCACTTTGGAGGGCACAGGGCACAGGGTTCAGGGCTCAGAGCCCGCCCCCGGCTCGATCGGGCCCGGACAGCGGCGGCGTGCGGGTAATGCAACTACTCAGCCAGAATCACCTTGTTGCGGCCGCTGCCCTTGGCCTTGTAGAGCGCTTCGTCGGCGCTGACCAGCAGGGCGGCGGCTGCGCCGGTTTCACTGCGCTGACCATTGGAGACCGCTACGCCGATGCTGACCGTGATCGGTCCGGGTTCGATCGTCCGGGTCGACACCGCGATCCGCAGCGCCTCGGCCAGTGCGACCGCCTGCTCGGCATTCAGCCCCGGTGCCAGCAGCGCAAACTCCTCGCCGCCGATGCGGCCGAACTCGCCGTGATCACCGACGTTCTCGCGCAGCGCCTTGCTCACCGCCGCCAGCACCTGGTCGCCCACCAGATGACCATAGCGATCGTTGATCTGCTTGAAATGGTCCAGATCCAGCAGCAGCAACGCAAATCCGGCGCCCTCGGCACCGCTCTCGCAGGCCTTTTCGAGCAAGACCCGGAACTGGCGCCGGTTGAGGAAGCCGGTGAGGCTGTCGTACAGCGCCAGGTCAATCAGCTCCTGGTGATAACGCGCTTCGGCGCTGGCGCCTTCGAAGAACTTCAGATCGTCCTGGCCGACGCTGATCTGGTCGCCGTCACGCAGTACCGTGCGCTCCAGCGCACGGCCATTGACCCGGGTCCGGTTGGTCGAGCCCAGGTCCTCGATCCAGATCTGCTCGTCCTCACGCCAGATCCGGCAATGATTGCGCGACACGCTCGGATGCGCCAAGGTCAGGCCGCAACTGGCTGAACGGCCGATCAGCATCGGCAACTCGCTCAGATCGACCTGGGTCCCGAGCAAGGTCCCACTGACCACGATCAGCCGCGGCCCGCCAGCGCGCTCCTCGTCGCTGGGGGTTTCGATGATCGTGGCCCGGTCAGTGGAAGAGTCTGGATCTGGCAGCACGTTTGCGATGCGATGCGAGCGAGAAGGGCAGTGTAGCGTCAAGCGGGGGTCGGCTTGTATCGCGAACAGGGCTGAGGGCTGAGGGCTGAGGGGTCAGGAGAGCAAGGGCCCAGCGCTCAGGGCCCATCAAACACCGGCGACCTCGATGTTGCCTGCTTTTCCTG
>JBGTIE010000587.1:0-1925 GCA_041745855.1 Lysobacterales bacterium
CGGCGACGATCCGTCGCGCGCTGGGCCACGGCGCGGCCGGCTTCACCCCCAAATCGGCCCGGCCCGAAGTGCTGCGCGAGGCCCTGCAGCAGGTGCTGGACGGCGAGATCTACACCCCGCAAGCCGGCCTGGAGGCCATCGTCGATCCCGAAGAAGCCGATCTGGCGCGCCGATTGGGCGAACTAACACCGCAGCAGTTCCGCGTCCTCGGCATGGTCTGTGCCGGCCTGCTGAACAAGCAGATCGCCTACGACCTGGAGGTTTCCGAAGCCACCATCAAGGCCCACATGACCGCGATCATGCGCAAGCTGGGCGTCCATACTCGGACGCAGGCGGTGATGAGGGTGAGCAAGTTGCAGATTGATGGGTGAGACCGCGGCGGAGTCGGGGGCGGAGTAGCGATGGGTAGGTAAATGTTTCAGGTTTTAAGTTTTAGGTTTTAGGGTAGAGCAAGAGCAATGGCAGGTCTCGATGCAGGTCGTCCGCATCGGAGCAAACTGCTTCAATTGGCCTCGAGGTCCATTAACAGCACAAGCCACGCAGCTCTTACCCTAAAACCTGAAACGTAAAACCTAAAACAGGCTCTTTCTGTTGTTTTAAAACCCCTTGTTCCCCAACGCCCCGATCAACGCCCTCAGCGCTGCCGGTTTGACGGGCTTTGGCAATATCGGGATGTTCAGATCTTTCGCGCGTTGGGCGAGCTCGGTGCTGCGGTCGGCGGTGATCAGGGCGGCGCGCAAGCTTTGGCCGACGCGGGCGCGCAGGGCGAGGATCACGTCCAGGCCGTTGTCGGCATCGAGGTGGTAGTCGGCCAGGATCAGATCGAAGGACTGGGCCAACACCGCGCTCAGCGCCTCGTTGCGGTCGGCCACCAGGACCGGACTGCAGCCCCAGCGGCCGAGCAGTGCGGCCATCGCCTCGAGTACAGCCGGTTCGTTGTCCAGACACAGGATCCGCTGGCCGGCCGGTACCGCGGCACTGCGAGTTGCAGGTAGACGGGTTTCCTTCGGGCGCGCCACGCAGAGCGGCACTACGATGCAGAACTGGCTGCCATGGCCTGGTCTGGATCGCAGCCGCAAGGGATGACCGAGGGTGCGCGCGGCCCGCTCGACGATGGCCAGCCCCAGGCCCAGGCCCTGCTCGTTGCTCTTGTGCGCCGATTGCAGGCGATGGAACTCCTCGAAGATCTGTTGCTGGTGCTCGGCAGCGATCCCGGGGCCGGTGTCCCAGACGCCGAGCTGTAGAAACTCGCCACGTCGGCGGGCGGCCAGCAAGACACCGCCCTGTCGGGTATAGCGGATCGCGTTGGACAGGAAGTTCTGCAGGATCCGGCGCAGCAACTGGCGGTCGCTGTGCACAGACAGCGGCAGCGGATGCACCCGCAAGCTCAGGTTTCGCTGCTCTGCGATCGGCGTGAACTGCTCGCCCAGGTGGGCATACAGCTCACTGACATCGATTGGGCCCAGGTCGGGCTTGAGCACGCCACGCTCCAGCCGCGAGATATCGAGCAGCGCCGACAGCAGATCCTCGGCCGCGGTCAGCGAGCTGTCGATGCGCTGCACCAATACGCCGCCAGACTCAGGCAGTTCGCGCTCCTGCTTGAGTGCCGCGGTAAACAGGCGGGCGGCGTGCAGGGGTTGCAGCAGATCGTGACTGGCCGCGGCCAGGAACCGGCTCTTCGACGCGTTGGCCGCTTCTGCTTCGCGTTTGGCCGAGCGCTGCGCCTCCAGTGCCTCCTGCAAGGCTTGGGTGCGCTCGTCGACCCGCTGCTCCAGTGCCTCGGTCAGGTCGCGCAGCTGCGCCTCCACCGTCTTGTAGTCGGTCACATCCGAAAAGGTCGTGACATAGCCGCCACCGGGCATCGGCTGGCCGCGCATCTCCACCACCATGCCGCTGGGCCGGACCCGCTGCGCAACGTGCGGGGT
>JBGTIE010000588.1:0-9578 GCA_041745855.1 Lysobacterales bacterium
CTGTCCTCGCCAATTGCCCGCTGGGCGGAGGGAAACATCTCGCCGGCTGCGCCGTCGGCGGGCCTGCGGCCCTCGATTCGCCAGCAGGCTGGCTCCTACAGTGGGCAAGAGCGCCCGACCACATCAGTTCGACTCGCACCCGCCGCTGACGCCGTCTGTCCCTTGCATCGTGCATCCGGGCTAAAGTATCGACCCGCCTCGCTCCGGAGCCGACCGTGTCGGTCTGCAAACTGCGTCGTCTCTCCACCCGCCAATGGGCGGGCATCTCGTTCATTGCGGTGCTTGCCTGCGGCCTCGGCAGCGCCGCCAACGCCGCCCGGCCCAAAGCCGATGACGCCATCTCGCCGCAGGCGCGTGCGGCAGCGTGGGCGCAGCATCAGGCGATGGAGGCCGAATCACCGTATCGCGGTCTGGAGTGGCGCAGCATCGGGCCGATCGTGCAGGGCGGTCGGGTGGTCGACATCGAATCGGTGCCCGGCCAGCCCTACACGTTCTATGTTGCCTACGCGTCGGGCGGGGTCTGGAAGACGACCAACAATGGCGGCAGCTTCGAGCCGCTGACCGACCGCCTGCCGAACACGATCAGCGGCGATCTGGCGGTCGACCCGTCGGCGCCCGAGACGCTCTGGCTGGGTGCCGGCGAGCCGAACGCGGCGCGCTCGAATTACGGCGGTCATGGGGTGTTCGTCAGCCGCGACGGGGGCGCGAGTTTCGAGTCCAAGGGCCTGGCCGATGCCGATCGCATCGCCCGTATCCTGGTCGATCCGCGCGATGGCCGGCGGGTGCTGGTGGCGGCGGCCGGCAAGCTCTATTCCACCGGCGGCAGTCGCGGTGTGTACCTGAGCGAAGACGGCGGCGAAAGCTGGCGCCAGGTGCTGGCCGGGGAAGGTGAATGGACCGGCGCGACCGATCTGGTCATGCATCCGAACAATCCCGATATCGTCTACGCCGCACTGTGGGAGCGCAAGCGCACGCCGTGGAACTTCACCGAGGCCGGCCCCGGCAGCTCGGTCCACAAGAGCACCGACGGCGGCCGCAGCTGGACGCGGCTGGAGGGTTTCCCGAGCGGTCCGGGTATCGGTCGGATTGCGCTGGACATTGCCCGCTCGCAGCCGGACACGCTGTACGCCTCGATCGATCTGTGGCGCGAGGTTCCGGCCGAGTTGCATGACAGCGGCGACCGGCCGCTGTCGCCCAGGCGCCTGCGCCAGATGAGCAAGGACGAATTCCTGCGCCAGGATCCGGAAGAGCTTGAGGCCTTCATCCGCAGCAGCGACCTGCCGCAGCAGATCACCGCCCAGAGTCTGCTGGACGATGTGCGCAACGACGTGATCAGCCTGGATCAGCTGCGGCGCCGGCTGGAAGATGCCAACTCGGCGCTGTTCGACAATGACAGCTGGGGTCTGACCGTCTGGCGCTCCGATGACGCCGGCGGCGCCTGGCGCCAGACTCACGCCGAGCCGCTGCGCGATGTGGTTTACAGCTTCGGCTATTACTTCGGCCAGATCCGGGTCGACCCGGCCGATCCGGAGCGGGTCTACGCCCTCGGCGTGCCGCTGATCGTGTCCGACGACGGCGGCGTCAACTGGAGCGGCTATCCCAATCACCGCGACGTGCACGTCGATCACCATGCGCTGTGGATCGACCCGAACTACCCGCAACGGATCGTGCTGGGCAACGACGGCGGTGTGGATATCAGCTTCGATCATGGCATCACCTGGCGCCGGATGGACGGCCAGCCGGTGGGGCAGTTCTACACCATATACGCCGACATGGCCGAGCCCTACAACGTCTACGGCGGGCTGCAGGACAACGGCACGATGAAAGGCTCGTCGCAAACGCGCTGGGAGCTGGGCGAGGAGTGGAGCTTCATCGGCGGCGGCGACGGTATGTATGTGGCGGTCGACGACGAAGGCGGCTACACCTACTCCGGCTACCAGTTCGGCAACTACAACCGGCGCGATCGCGACGGCAAACGAGTCGAAGTGCGGCCGCGCACGCCGCTGAGCGAGGCGCCGCTGCGCTACAACTGGAACACGCCGGTAATTTTGTCGCCGCACAATCCGCAGGTGCTCTATTTCGGTGCCAGCCGGCTCTATCGCTCGATGGACAAGGCGCACAGCTTCGCCCCGATCAGCCCCGACCTGAGCACGGCCACCGAGCGCGGCAACGTGCCATTCGGCACGATTACCACGGTCAGCGAATCGCCGCTGCGTTTTGGCTTGCTGGCGGTCGGCACCGACGATGGCCATGTCCATGTCAGCCGCGATGGCGGCCTGAACTGGCAGGCGGTCGATGCGAAGCTGCCCGCCCGCCGCTGGGTCAGCCGGGTCGAGCTGTCGCGGCATGTCGAGAATCGGTTGTACCTGAGCCTGAACGGCTATCGGCAGGACGATGATCGCGTCTATCTGTATGTGAGTGAGGACCTGGGCCGCAACTGGCGCTCGATCGCCAACGGTCTGCCGGCCGAGCCGGTCAACGTGATCCGCGAAGATCCCGTCAATCCGGCGCTGCTGTACGTCGGTACCGACCGTGGCGTGTACGTCTCGACCGACCGCGGCAACAACTGGGCGTCGCTCGACGGCAACCTGCCGAATGTCCCGGTGCACGACCTTTTTGTCCATCCGCGCGACCGTGAGCTGATCGCCGGCACCCACGGCCGCAGCGTCTGGGTGGTCGAAGTGCTGCCCCTGCAGGAACTGAGCGAGCAGGTCAGGGCCAAGCCTGCGCACCTGTTCTTCCTCGATCCGGTCCAGGCCGAGCGTGACTGGCGGCGCCGACGAGACGGCTGGTTCGATCGGCCGGAGTATCTGCCGCAGATGACCGGTACGTATTGGGCCGCCGAAGCCGGCGAGGTACGCTTCACGCTGCTCGACGAGCACGGCAGCGCGTTGGCCAACTTCAGCCGCAGCGGCAACGCTGGGCTGAACTCCTTCGAATGGGATCTGGCGCTGGACCGCGACCTGGTGCTGGCAGCCGAGGCGGTCGCGCTGGAGAAGCTCGACGTGGACCAGCGCGAGCAACTCGAACATCGCCGCTACAGCGAATCAGTACGCCTGGGCCATCGCCTCTATCCGTTGCCGGGCAAGTATCAGTTGCGCATCGCGGCCGGCGAAAGCAGCCACGAGACCGCACTGGAGATCAAGCCACCGAAGGCCCAAGACGCTCGCTACACCCCGAAGTACAAGCTGCGCGGCGACGACGGCAAGAGCACCCGCAACCAACCCGGTCCGCTTCCGCACCCCCGCGCCAACAGCCGCGCCCGGCCTTGGACGTTGCCTGGGAAGTGAGGCTGCTGAAAGCAAGAGCATTCAACACAAAGGACACAAAGGACACAAAGGAAGAGCTTTTTGACGGTGGCGAGTGGGACCCTTGTCGCCCAGGGCGGCGGGAGTTCTTCGGTTGCGAGCTCTACTCGGGGTCGGAATCGGAATCGATTGGTTTCGGCGTGATCGTCGTCGGGAAGCGTGTGCCCACACCATTCCACCGCAGAGAGAGCAAGAGCACCGCGCCATGCCCGGGCAAGGATGAAACCTCGACGTTCGCCCGCTCCGGTTCGACAGCGGGTCGTACTCGTACTCAGCATTGCGGTACTCGTACTCGTACTCGGCTTTTTTCGACAGACTCGGCCAGGGTTCGTGCTTTCGAGAACCCGTAAACCAAGATCCCGCCGCACCCAGGAAGTGCCATAAGCCGTGCAGACAGCGTTGCCATCGCACCTGTTTCGAGTACGAGTACCGTTGCACTGAGTACGAGTAGGAGAAGCCGCAACGACCTCAGCCACATCAGTTTGACTCGCACTCGTGCGCGGCTGGTCGTTCGTGGCAGTCCGGGTCGTTGCCTCAATCCCGATGCCGCTTCCGACTCGGTTGTCGATTCCGACCCCGACCCCGATGCCGGTCGCTGAACGACTCTTCGCTCTGCTCTCCTCTCCGCTCTGCTCTCCTTTGTGTCCATTGTGTCCTTTGTGTTGAAAAGCTCTTAAGCCCTTCGCGCGACGTAGCGAGCGCGGCATACTGGAGACCCGACCGGATTTCGCCGATGAGTTCGACCTTGTTGATCCTGCGCGCGGCCAGTTTTGCCGCGCACAAGCACAGCGCCCAGCGGCGCAAGGACGCGGCCGCCTCGCCCTACATCAACCATCCGCTGGCGCTCGCCCGAGTGCTGGCCGAGGAGGGTGGCATCGACGACCCGGTGATCCTCGCCGCCGCCCTGCTGCACGACACGGTCGAGGACACCGACACCACGCACGAGGAACTGGTCGAGGCCTTTGGCGCCGAGGTGGCTGCGGTCGTGGCCGAGGTCACCGACGATCGCTCGCTGCCCAAGCCCGAGCGCAAACGGCAGCAGATCCTGCACGCCGCGCACGCCTCGCCGGCGGCCAAACTGGTCAAGCTGGCCGACAAGATCTGCAACCTGCGCGACCTGGGCGAGCATCCGCCGCACGATTGGCCAGTCGCCCGCCGACAGGAATACTACGACTGGGCCCGTGAGGTCATTGCGGGCGTGCGGGGTGTGCATCCGGGACTGGAAGAAGCCTTCGACCGGGCCTACGCGGCGCGGCCCTGAGCCGCGGTATGCCATGGCTGGGAACGGCCCGATCGCGAGCAACGTAGGCCGGTTCCTCGCGCCTGCACGCTCCGATTCTCGTCCCAGCCCCTAAAGCGCGAGGCGGCCGGCGCTCTTGGTCCGACGCGAGAGGGCCTTCTCGCGAATTCTGGACTATCTCTGCCTTTCGTCAGCCCGCGGCCAGCCGGAGCTTGCCTACGCGCTTAAGGTCGACGCTCTGTCGCGCCAACCATAGGTCATGGGTGTCTTGCATGGCTAGCCAGCTCTCGGCAGAACGACCGATGGCTTTGGAAAGTCGAAGCGCCATCTCCGGGCTTACCCGGCTGGTGCCCTTCAGGATGCGGCTCAATGTGGATGCAGCCACGTCAAGCTTCTCCGCGAGCTCGCGGCCACTGATGCCATGGGGCTCAAGGTAGACATCGGTAATGAACTCACCCGGATGAGGAGGATTGTACATAGCCATCAGTGATAGTCCTCGTAGTCCAAAACGTGCGCGTTCCCATCCTGGAACTCAAATGTTAGCCGCCAGTTGTCGTTTACCCATATGGACCAACGCCCGCGCAACGGACCCTTGAGCGGGTGTAGCCGGAAGCCGGGGATATCCATGTCCTCGACTGTTTGCGCAGTGTCCAACGCAGCCAGCTGCATCCTCAGCCGCCTTACGTGGCTGGCTTGGACGCCCGAGGTGCTGCCAGTCTCGTACAGCCGACGCAAGCCCTTATGCCGGAACGACTTGATCATGTCGCGAGTGTATCATGTTGCGCATCACGCAACAGCGGCCTGACGCCATTGCTCAGGCGCGTGCGTCCTCGCAGGAGGGCAAGGTCGCCAACATGCGCGAGCGCTTGGCGTCGGTCAGCGAGTTCCATGTAGGCCGTTGTACCCGATCGGCGCGGGAGTAGGGCAAACGACGCATAGCCACGTCCGATCGGGTTCAGCGGCGCTCTTGCTTCGGAATGAACGAGGCGACCGAGCGCAGCCGGTGAGACCCGCGATCAACTTGGCGGCGACAATCGGACAATTCGGCGCGGGTCACAGCGGCCTACTTCCTTCGAGCAACGCATCCGCGAAACCACGCGCAAGCTCGGCAGCGGCGGCGATCATCTCGAAGCCGTCGTCGGCGTCCCCGGCATCGGATCGCTGTCCATCAGCATCGCCCAGTACCTCAACCTGGTCGACTCGACCGGTCGGCAAATGCATCCCGGCAAGCGCGGCAAGATCTCTCGGAACGACCACGCATCCTCGGCCGACTGGGACTCACGGACCGCACCTGGACCACCCAGGTCAGAGCCACCGAGAGCGACTTCTATCGCGTCATCCACGCCGCCGAAACGATCATCGACTACGCGACGCGGGTTGGTCAGCATTGGTTTCAGGGATTGGGTGTCGCACGCGAGCTATGCAAGATGAGACCGAAGCCGGGCTGACTAGTCCGGAAACCCCTTGAACGCCCCGCCAGCGATCGGTTGGCGGGCAGGCGTGGCGCAAAGCAGCTTCAATCCGGTGAAAAGCACCCTATCGGCGTCGGTCAGACACCGCAACAGCCTCGAAGACCCAAGATCAGCATCGAAGCGGCCGGAAAACGGCGGCCAGCACGGCTGGCTCGGCAAAGTTCGGGGAAAGTTCGTGTGTCCCCGGTTCTGGTTCTGGTTCTTAGTACCTCGGGAAAATCGATGTGTCCCCGGTTCGGTTCTGGTTCTGCCTATAGGCGTTGGGCTTAAAGGTCACTCGGTCGAATCCCGGTGTGCTTTGCAATTCTGGCGAGCATCTTTGGACCGATCTCATCTTTGTCGTGAAACGCAAAGGTATAGTCTTGCCAATCCGGTCGCGACAGCGTTCGGTGGGAACCTGAGCGGCGCTTTTCGACCCAACCGATACTCAATAATGCCTTCAGTACGGTTCGCGCCCGAACCGAGGACCACGCCTTCACGCTGCGGCCGGAAGCGCCACTGTGATCGACACAGGGGCTGCCTCTGAGTTCTCGATTCTCTCTGCCAGCACTCGAAGTGCGAGCACCTCAGCCTTCGCAATGGCCTCATTTTGCGTCGCACCGTACGCCAAGACACCTGGCAATTCAGGCACTTCAGCCAACCAGCGGCCGTCATCCTCACGCTCGACTTCAATGGACACGTTCATGGACTTTCCCTTGCTTCTTGCCAGCTTACCTCAACGCTTCCCGCAGGACCCCAACGGCGGCAGAACTCGTGACACACAAACACCCGCGCTCCCCTCGTAAGCCAATTCCTACGCCATCTGGCGGTAAAAGCTGACGAACATTGCCGCCATCGGCTTACAGACATCGGCCCCAACCCGCGCCAAGCTGTGGGTATGACCACGGCCCGCTCCACCATCGTACCGCCAGGCTCCAACGGCTACTACCACTGCGTCTCGAGCTGTGTGCGCCGGTCGTTCCTGTGCGGCGACGACAAGCTGACGGGACAGAACTTCGACCATCGGCGCGGCTGGATCGTCGAGCGGATGAACGAGCTGGCGCAGATCTACGGGGTGCGGGTGCTGGCCTTCTCGGCGATGACATCTGGAGTGCGGTAGCTTGCTACCGCTCTGCCCTTGGCAGCTTGCTGCCGCTCCTGCCTCTACCAGGTCGCCGAGCGCTGGAACCGCCTGTTCCCCAAAGCGAAGATGACCGAAGCGCAGCAGGCCGAGCGCATCCAGGCCTGGCTGGTGCAGGACAGCAAGATCGCCAGCGTGCGCGAGCGGCTCGCGTCGGTCAGCGAGCTCCACGTAGGCCGTTGTACCCGATCGGCGCGGTGCCGCCGAATCGATCATCGAGTACGCGACGCGGGTCGGCCAGCACTGGTTTCAGGGGCCTGGCGTGGCGCGCGAGCTCCGCAAGATGATAGCGAAACCGGGCTGAGCTGCCCGGAAGGCCCCGAAAACCCCGCCAGCCAATCGGTTGGCGGGCAGGCGTGGCGGACAGCAGCTTCAATCCGGCGAAAAGCAGCCCATCGGCGTCGGTCAGACACCGCAACAGCCTCGAAGACCCAGGACCAGAATCGAAACGGCCGGAAAACGGCGGCCAGCACGGCTGGCCCGGGAAAGTTCGTGTGTCCCCGGCTTTCTTGACGCCCCGGATTGCCATGACTACCGTTCGGATCACCTTGCCGGACCAACTCGCCCAGGAAGCGCAGCGCGCCGGGCTGCTTTCGCCTGGCGCCATTGAGCGCTGGCTACGCGAGCAGCTCAAGGCGCAGCGTGCCGATGAATTGTTCGCTGCGATGGACCGCATGGCGGAGATCAATGTCCCGACGGCCATGTCGCCGGAGGAAGTCTCCGAGGAAATTCGCGCCATGCGGGCCGAACGCCGCGCCACGACCGGCCGCTGATGCGGCTGGTGCTTGATACCAATGTCGTCGCCTCGGCGTTGCTGTGGGGTGGCGCACCAGCAGGCTGGCTCCTACGGGAGCAGGAGCAAGAACCATGGAAACGTATTGACATTGTCAGCATACCAACGCATATTGAACCATGGACACACGCTACGATCTCAACGGCACCGCATTTGTCTGGGACGAGGCGAAAGCGGGCCGCAACGAGCGCAAGCATGGCGTCAGTTTTGAGCAAGCAGCGCATGCGTTCTTCGACCCATTTCTCTGGCTCGTGGATGCAACACGAGGCGATGAGGAGCGAGATGCAGTAATCGGCTATGACGGGTCGGGCCGCCTGTTGTACGTCGTGCATCTGGTGATTGAAGACCAGAGTATTCGTATCGTCTCAGCCCGCAAGGCCACTTCAGAAGAGCGCCAGACTTATGATTCCTGAGAAGCTTAAAGCCCGTCTCGTCAAAGATCGCCCGATGGTGCCGGTTACCCTGCGCATGCCGCAAGATGTTGTCGATTCCTTGAAGGCAATCGCGCCATTGAAGGGAATGAGCGGCTATCAGGCACTGCTCAAGGCGTACGTGAGTGAAGGCTTGCGCAAGGACGAAGCTGCCCATCTTCTTGGCCCGGCCGCGCGGTTGGCCGAAGCGCTACGCAAACGCGGCGTACCAGCCGAGCTGATCGAGGCTGCGGCCAGGGACGCAGCTTGACGCGGGCTCCCTCTCCGTGAGCACATACCGTAACTCATTGATTTTTAATTGCGAGGCATGCGCGGCCGGCAGTCAGTAGTTTGCCGGTGGCGGCAGCACATGCCATGGGCAAGCCGAGAACCGCGGAAGCCGAGGACAGGAAGCCGAGGGCAGACGAGTTTTCCAGGTGCTGGGCAAGCCTGCCCCACGTGAGCCGATTCCTACAGCAACTGCCGGCAAAATCTGACGAACATTGGCGCCATCGGCTTACAGACAGCGGCTGTATCCCGCGCCAAGCTGTCCGCATGACCACCGCCCGCTCCGCCATCGCCCCGCCGGGCGCGCCCGGCTACTACCACGTCGTGACGCGATGTGTACGGCGATCCTTCTTGTGTGGCTTCGACCAACTGACCGGGCGAAGCTTCGATCATCGGCGTGGCTGGGTCGTGGCGCGGATGAAGAAGCTGGGCGAGATCTTCGCGGTGCGGGTGTTGGCCTACTCGGCGATGAGCAACCATCTACATCTCGCGCTGCAGTTCGACCCGGAGTGGGTCGAGTCCTGGACCGATCGCGAAGTCGCCGAACGCTGGAACAGGCTGTACCCGCGCGCCGACATGAACGAGGCCGAGCAGGAAGACCGCATCAAGGCCTGGTTGGTGCAGGAAGGGAAGGTTGCCAACATGCGCGAGCGACTGGCCTCGGTCAGCGAGTTCATGAAGAACCTCGCCGAACCGATCGCCCGCATGGCCAACTTCGAGGATGGCTGCACCGGCCACTTCTGGGAAGGCCGCTTCAAGTGCCAGCGCTTGCTGGACGAAGCTGCGGTTCTCTCAGCGATGATCTACGTTGACCTCAATCCGGTCCGGGCCGCAATGGCCGAGGACCTGGAGGACAGCGACTACACCTCCATTCAGCAGCGCATCCGCGAGACCGCGCGAAAGCTCGGCCGCGGCAGCGATCAGCTTGGCCCAGTCGCCGGAGTCCC